>CAZKDA010000061.1:0-1385 GCA_964551455.1 uncultured Saprospiraceae bacterium | reverse complement strand
TCGGTGGAAGGATCGAAGGTGTTCCGTCAACCGACCTGATCGGCAGCAGCGCAGGATATCGCCGTCCGGGTTATGCCGTTTCCGTTGAGCCGGGAGTAGGTTACAATTTTGGAAATGTATCGCTCAACCTGACCGTGCCGCTGGCCGTTTACAGAAACCGCACACAAAGTTTTGAAGATAAAGAAAGAACCAGATTGACAGGCACTTATCGTCATGGCGACGCTGCTTTTGCCAACTATCTCATCAATTTGGGTTTTGCATACCGCATCGGCGGAAAATCTCACAAAATGGACGTTCCGAAGTTTGACAACTTAAATGATATGAATTAAAAAATGCGATTGAAAGCGCTTTTCATCCCGATCAGCGCTTTCAATTTTTTTTTTCAGCTTTGAAATTACCCTGCGACTATTGATTCTGTAAACTACTGAAAAAAACAAAAACCATGAGACGAAATGAACTGGCGAAACGAATGAAATTCTTAGCAATCAGCATTGGGGTCGTATATCTGTGGTTTGGAATGCTGAAATTTTTCCCCGGACTAAGCCCTGCCGAAAACCTGGCCGTTGATACCATCCATTATCTTACCTTTGGGCTGATCGGCCCGAAAATTTCTATCATCATGCTGGCTGTCTGGGAGATCGCGATAGGGTTTTTGTTCATCTTTGCTCCTTTAAAAAGGATCGTCATCCTGATCACACTGATCCACATGTTTTTCACTTTTACACCATTGTTGTTTTTCCCGGATATTTCATTCAACGGATTTCCGTTTTCATTGACACTGGTGGGGCAGTATATTATGAAAAATCTGATCATCATTGGCGCGTTGATTGTCATATACCCTGTAAAAAAGAAAATACCCGCTGTTGAACACAGATAAAACGATAAATACTTTTTCCGGCATAATTTTTTTTAAAAACCTCTTAACCGGAAGGTTTTTTTAATTTTATAAATAAATAAAAATGATGAAATATCTAATAACACCGCTCTTGGCATTCTTCCTGTTACTCGGCTGTAATGACACCCACCCTGTATCGTCCGAAAAAACCAATACCCAGGAAAATGAACCGCTGGGCAAAAACAACATGGCTTACCGCTGGGCTGAAGTAGCGCTGGATGCCACTGCCAACGATACCGAATGGTTCAGACCACGCCCAACGATCACTTCGAGGTACCTCGGGCTGATCTTTGTTTCGATTTTCGACGCCTGGACCCGCTACGACGAAAAAGCGATCCCGGTTTATCTGGAAAATGTGGAAAGAAGGCCTGAAAGCGAGTTTACCCTGAAAAATAAAGAAATCGCCATCAGCTATGCAGCATACAGGACTTTGAACGAATACTATTATTCCGATTCTACGATGTTCAGGAACTTTATGGTGGAACTGGGA
>CAZKDA010000060.1:0-22811 GCA_964551455.1 uncultured Saprospiraceae bacterium | reverse complement strand
TTATTTTCCTAATCTTAATCTCTTTTGATTATTTACAATACTAAAGGCAGGCAGGGACAAGTTGTGGTATTGTGGTATTAACAAATCAGCAAATCAACAAATTAGCAACCTGCCTGCCAAACGCAGTCAGGCAGGATTAACAAATTAGCAAATCAACAACTTTTCAACTTTGCAATTCATTACCTTTGCGAAAATTTTTTAAAAAACACCATGGGAAATATTGTAGCCATTATTGGGCGCCCGAATGTCGGGAAATCAACTTTGTACAACCGGCTCATCGGGGAGCGTCGCGCCATTATTGATGATATCAGCGGCGTGACGCGCGACCGCCAGTACGGGAGCAGTGAGTGGAATGGCAAATCATTTACCGTTGTCGATACCGGAGGTTTTGTAGAAAACTCCGAAGATGTATTCGAATCGGCGATACGCTCGCAAGTCAAAATCGCGATCGAGGAAGCTACGGCGCTGATCTTCATGGTCGATGTGACGACAGGCATCACCGACCTCGACGAAGAGATTGCCGATATGCTGAGGCGCTCGGAAAAAGACGTGTATCTCGTCGTGAACAAAGTGGACAACAATGCGCGGATGCTGGAAGCCAACGAATTCTGGAGCCTGGGTTTTGAGGAAACCTTTTTTGTCTCCTCCCTGACCGGAAGCGGAACCGGAGAATTGCTCGACAGTGTCACCGAGCGATTGAAAGACGAAGATCCGTTTAAAACCGAACTGCCGAAATTTGCCATTCTGGGGAGGCCAAACGTCGGGAAATCTTCTTTTGTCAATGCTTTGCTCGGAGAAGAAAGGAACATCGTTACCGACATTGCCGGCACCACCCGCGACAGCATCCACACCAAGTATTCAAAATTTGATAAAGAATTTTATATCATCGACACTGCCGGGATCCGCAAAAAATCCAAAGTACACGAAAACCTCGAATTCTATTCGGTGATGCGGGCCATCCATGCTTTGGATGAAGCCGATGTATGTTTCCTTATGATCGATGCCCGCGAAGGTGTCGAAGCACAGGACATGAGCATTTTGCGGCTTGCGCTGAAAAGGAACAAAGGCGTTGTGATCCTCATCAACAAATGGGATCTGGTAGAAAAAGAAACCAACACAGCCCGCGATTTTGAAAAAGAGATCCGCGAAAAGATCGCTCCTTTCGACGATGTGCCTGTATTGTTTATTTCGGCTACCGAAAAACAACGCATCTTCAAAGCCATTGAAACCGCCCTGGAAGTTTTTGAAAACCGGAGCCAAAAAATCAAAACCTCCGTGCTGAACGACATTTTGCTCAAAGCCATTGAAAAATATCCTCCTCCGGCGCATCGCGGGCGTTTTGTAAAGATCAAATACGTCACGCAGTTGCCCACTTATTATCCCGCATTTGCTTTTTTCTGCAACAACCCCAAGTTTATCAAAGAGAGTTATAAAAACTATCTTGAAAACCAGCTCCGCAGCCATTTTAATTTCAGCGGTGTTCCGGTTGGTATTTTTTTTAGAAAAAAATAATTTTGACGACCTAAACTATTTGATACCAAGATGCCTTTTCACAATACGCCCATTCCCGGATTATTGGTTTTTGAACCCAAAGTGTGGGCTGATCCCAGAGGATATTTTTATGAAAGCTACAACGCCAACACTTTCCGCGAGGCCGGCATCACCAACACCTTCGTCCAGGACAACCAGGCGCGTTCTGAATTTGGCGTACTTCGTGGACTGCACTACCAGGTGGCGCCCTTCGAGCAAGCCAAGCTCGTGCGGGTCATCGACGGCGAATGCCTTGACATTGTTGTTGATATTCGAAAAGGCTCCCCGACTTACGGCAAATGGTACGGCATCAGGCTAAGCGCCGAAAACAAAAAGCAACTTTTCATCCCCGCAGGCATGGCGCATGGCTATGTCGTGTTGAGCAAAACGGCTGAGTTTTTTTATAAATGCGATAATTTTTATTCAAAAGAACACGAAGGCGGAATTATTTTTAACGACCCGTCTCTGAATATCGACTGGGAAATAGATATGAATGCCGTTATCCTTTCGGAAAGAGACCAGACGCATCCGCCTTTCGGAAAACACCGGTGATGGGGAGGGGAGAGAGGTTATGAGTTAAAGGTTGACACCCCATAACGCATAACGCATACCCCTAACCCATAACTTTTCCCCTTCACTTTCTCCCAAAATCAGCGGGAATCTCTCCCCATTCCTCTGTTTTCCATTTTAAGATCGGATTAGAAAACTGATTTTCTCTCAGCCATTTTTCTGCTCGTTCGATGAGTTCGAAGAGGAATTGATTGGCGGCTGATCTTTTGAGGTTGGTTTTTGCCTTTTTGTTCCGCACCCAGGCCATAGCCGTCCTGGAGTCTGAATAGATGGGGAGTTTGTCTTTTCCGGCTTTTTTGAGCAGGGCGAGCGCATGTACCAAAGCCAGGAACTCTCCGATGTTGTTGGTTCCGTTTTTAAAAGGTCCTTGCCGGAAAATCTCCGATTTGGTTTTAGTATCCACGCCTTGATATTCCAGCACACCGGGATTACCGCTACAGGCTGCATCAACTGACCAGCTTTCCCAGATTATATTTTTCCGGGCTTCTTCTGAAATGATTTTCGTTGCTTTTTTCGGAGAGACGCCGATGTAATCACCTGAATTTCCGTGATAAGCCCGCAGCGCTTCCTCGCGGGTGCTGAAAGCTTTGTAACGGGCATTGGGGTAACCTTTGATCTGGAGCTGGGTTTCCGTCCATGAATCAAAAACCCCGGTTTTATTGCCCTCCCAAACCACGTAGTATTTTTGCTTTTTGGCCATTTGCGTTTTTTAGCAAAGTTAAAAGTAATCGCGGGTTGTGCAATTTATGCTGTCGGCAGTTCTGAAGCATCTTGAAATTTGCCTGAAATTATTCTTTAAAATATTTTGGCAGTTCAATCATTCAAAGCCAATGTTCATCATCCATCCGGCATCATTTACTAATCCGATAAAACCACCAGCGTGATTTGTGCATCTTTCTTAATATACAAACGAAAGAGTTTGTTTAGCGTGCAAAGTCGATCACTCTCATTGATCCCCACAAGTGCAATTTTTTTTAAAACACATTTTATCACTACTTTTGCGAACTGAAAAAAACAAGGTCGTGGATTCCAATTTAATCCCCAGCTTGAATTAAATAACGGTATGCTGATAGACACGCACGCACATTTATACCTCGAACAGTTTGACGAAGACCGCGATGAAATGCTGCAACGGGCAAAACAACAGGGCGTTGGAAAGTTTTATCTGCCGAATATCGACAGCAGTTCGGTGGAGCGAATGCTCAGCATGGAAGCGCAATATCCCGGAGAATGTTTTGCCATGATGGGGCTGCACCCCTGTTCTGTAAAGGAAGATTACAAAAATGAATTGTCGATCGTGGAAAAGTGGCTGGACGAAAGACCATTTGCAGCCGTCGGAGAAATAGGCACCGATCTTTATTGGGACAAGGCATATATCGAAGAACAAAAAACGGTTTTTCAGATACAAGCCGGTTGGGCAAAAGCGCTCAAACTTCCCATCGTCATACACTGCCGGGATTCGATGGATTTGACGATAGAACTGGTGCAGCAAGGACAGGACGGCAGGCTGAAAGGGATATTTCATTGTTTTGGCGGAACCCTGGAACAGGCCAAGGCGATCATCGATTTGGGTTTTTATCTGGGCATCGGTGGGGTATTGACCTACAAAAAGTCCGGGCTGGATACAGTACTGCCCCAAATCCCGATGGAACATTTGGTTTTGGAAACCGATTCGCCTTACCTGGCGCCGATGCCCTTCAGAGGAAAAAGAAACGAAAGCGCCTACATCCGGCACATAGCTGAAAAGTTGGCGGAGGTAAAATCAACCTCACTGGAAGAGGTGGAAAGGGTAACTACCGAAAATGCAGGGAAAATATTCGGTGCAAAAAATTGAAGGCGAATTCGGGAAAATTGTGCAGATAAGGAATGTTCGGCAGGCTCCCAAAAACCATCCATGTAACTTTGTTATTAAATATTATCTTGCAAAATGTTTGAATCTTTAAAAAATTTTGAAAAGTTACTTTAATTTACAATTTTTGTGTCGGTTGCGGCAAAAGCGCCAATTCAGGTTGTGTCTTGAAATGGAATAGATATACGCCAGGCTGTGAAGCCGAAGAAAACAGGAGAGTTGGCCGAGTGGCTGAAGGCGCACGCTTGGAAAGCGTGTATACCTCAAAAGGGTATCAAGGGTTCGAATCCCTTACTCTCCGCAAGCTGTTTTTAAAAAAGAATAGTGCTGTCGGGAATTTGTGGAACGATAGAACACAGCAGGATTACAAACATTTTCACAAACAATAATTTACTTCAAAAACATTCGTAAAACCTTACTGATTATGCGAAAATTAATAGCAATAATGCTCGTGTTCGGAATTGCCATGTTCTCTGGCGCTACTGAACTATTTGCTCAGGATGCGGCCATGGAAAACCCTACGGGCTACCAGATTTTGAAAAAATATTTCATTGATGGCGACTGGCGATTCATGAGTTTTGTATTGATTTGTTTGATCCTCGGCCTAGCTTTTTGCATCGAAAGGATCATTACCTTAAATATTGCCAGCGCCAATACCGACAAATTGCTCGAAAGAATTGATGAAAACCTCAAAGGAGGTGATGTTGACGGTGCAATGGAAGTTTGCAAATCAACTCAAGGCCCGACGGCCAGCGTACTTTATGAAGGCCTCAAAGCCGCCCGGCAAGGCCCGGATGCAGTGGAAAAAGCTATCGTTTCCTACGGCGCTGTCCAGATGGGATTGCTTGAAAAAGGGCTGGTTTGGATATCGTTGTTCATTGCCATTGCCCCGATGCTCGGGTTCATGGGAACGGTGATCGGTATGATCCAGGCATTCGACAGGATCGCCGAAGTGGGAGACTTGTCACCTGCTGTTGTGGCAGATGGTATCAAAGTAGCGCTCCTCACTACGGTATTTGGTTTGATCGTCGCCATTATTCTCCAGATATTTTACAATTATATCATTTCAAAAATTGATAGTATTGTCAATAAAATGGAAGACGCCTCTATCGCTTTGGTCGATGTTATGGCTTCGAATAATGTTTTTAATAATCGTGCATAAGCAGAAATAATAAATTATGTATAAATTTTTAACAAAAAACGGCCAGTTGCTGGCATTCGGGCTGGGAGCGCTGATCACGGTCATCTTCCTGATGGTGGCGTTTTCCGGCATGGATGAGTTCAACGCATTGGTTGCTGAAAAAAGGGGGCATGAATCGAATATTTTCAACTTCGGTCTTTCCGCTTCTTTGTTTCTTACCGCAATATGTTTTGTATTAATGCTCGGATTTGGCATTTACCAGGTCGCCACGCATTTTAAATCATCCGTAAAAGGGCTTATCGGATTCGCGATCATTGTTTTGATCTTCATCATTGCTTCCAATATGGTTCCTTCCTCGATAGAAGAGGTACATCCTTACCTCGCGGAACCCATGAAAAAGTATGAAGTCACAATGGGGGATTACGGCTGGATCAGCGGTGGAATAACCACGGCTTTGGTATTAGGCATCGGCGCATTCCTGGCTTTTATAGCTTCGGAAATATTAAACTTTTTTAAATAAACAGGAATCATGGCCAGAAACAGAAACAGGTTGACAAACGAGATCAATGCAGGGTCGATGGCAGATATTGCCTTCCTATTGCTCATCTTTTTCCTCGTTACAACCCAAATCGTCGAAGATAAAGGAATTATGGTCAAGCTGCCGCCCTGGTCGGAAGATGAACCTGATATTACAAAATTGAACAAACGCAACGTATTTTCCGTGTTGGTCAATGCACAGAACCAGCTTCTCGTGAGAGGTGAACTGGCGAATATCTCTGAATTGAAAAACAGGGCTAAAGAGTTCATTTCCAACCCAAACAAGAGGGAAGACCTGGCAGAGATACCCACCAAGGCGATCATTTCATTAAAAAACGACAGGGGTACCAATTATAAAACCTACATCGAAGTGTATAATGAACTGAAAGCTGCCTACAATGAATTATGGAATGAGGAGTGCCAGAAAATGTTCAACCGGGAATACAGCGAAGACCTTCCGATACAAATGCAAAAAGAGATCAGAGCGAAAATACCTTTTGTACTTTCAGAAGCAGAACCAACTGCTTTCGGTGAAGAATAAACGGGTTCTTATGTTGTCGAAAACACCACCGATTTATTACTCCACCAAAAAAAAATTAAATTATGTCAAAGTTTAAAAAGAAAAGAGGCTCTACCGGCGCTGCTATTTCCACGGCGTCATTGCCGGATATCATCTTCATGCTCCTGTTTTTCTTCATGGTCGTCACCGTCCTCAGAGACGCCGAGCTGAAGATCAACGTCGTAACGCCACAAGCAACGGAACTGAATAAGCTGGAAGAAAAATCTTTGGTCAATTACATCTACATCGGTAAACCCAAAGACAAATACAAGGAAATTTATGGCACATCACCGCGCATGCAACTTGGAGATAAAATTTCAAACCTGTCGGATATTCCATTGTTCCTCGAACAACACCGGATCTCTGTGCCAGAGCAAAAACGCCCGCGGATCATCACATCCCTGCGCGTCGATGGAGAAGTCACGATGGGTATTGTTCAGGATGTCAAAACACAACTCCGAAAATCCGCGCAACTGAAAGTCAATTACTCCGCCAAGCCTAAAACGGATCGCTGATCGTTTGCTAAGTTGGGAAGTCGAGAAGTTGGGAAGTCGGAAAATCGGCTAATAACTTAATCAACCCCGACTTGTCGGGGCAGGCCCAATCAACTGATTCTTACCTCAGCCTGTCAGAAGATCTAACCAGATTCTCATCTTTCTTTATCGCTCTCAGCGCCAGGATTCCAAAAACCAGGAAGGCTATGGGGAGCAGTAAGCCCGGATAGTTTTTCTGATCGTCGATAGCTTGCAATGCTGCTGGCTGGTTGAAATACAAAACGATGACGATCAATATACCGATGACATTTACCATAATAGCCAATCGCCCGACCATCATCTGGTTTTTCCGGTTGTTGAACATAAAAATGCTGATCAACGCCAAAGCTCCCGCCGCACAAAAAAGCACCAGAAGGCCAATACTGTCAAGTAAATTGTACACACCATCGGCATAAATTCCCGAAGATGTTGGCTCGGGGGTACTCCCGAAAGGAACTGCAAATAATGCAAAGGCGCAGGCGCTTGCCAAAAGCAGGTAAATCGATTGGATTCTTTGGATCATATTTTAAAACTTGAGAAGTTTAATGGTGTTTTTTTGCAAATATAGAAAAAGCAATTTTCAATTTAACCCTTCAGCATTTTTGTAGTAATATTTAGGACGAACTTCCTTGGCTGCTCAGCGCCGGGGATAATGGGGGATAGTTCCGGCTTTGCCGGAACGGGGGTGGTGGGGGATTTCATCCCTTACCATCCCCGTTTCTCGCCAACGGCGAGAAACAATCCCCCACAATCCCCATTTCACGCCGACGGCGAGAAACAATCCCCAGATTCAATCTATAGCATTTCGAAACGGCTAAATTTAACTACTTTTGCGCATTATGGATCAAATAGGCAACTATTCGGAAATGAGCTACTGGGAGCGCGTAACTTTCTTCGAGGGGATCGACGTAGCGATAATCGGCAGTGGTATTGTAGGGTTGAGCGCAGCAATACACCTCAAGGAACTTGCTCCGAAGCTCAATGTCGCAGTGCTGGATCGCGGAACGCTTCCGCTTGGCGCCAGCACAAAAAATGCGGGTTTTGCCTGCTTCGGTAGTTTGACTGAATTGATTGCCGATCTCGATGTTCATACCGAATCCGAGGTTTTCGATCTCGTTGAAAAGAGGTGGAGAGGTTTGCAGCGGCTGCGGGAGCGGATCGGTGACAAGCAACTCAAATATGAGGAACATGGCGGTTTTGAGCTATTCAAAACCGATGAAGATGCGACATTTCAAAATTGCCGGGAGCAGATCGGTTATTTCAATGAAAAGCTGTTAAAAATAACCGGGAGAAAACAAACCTATTCTGTTGCCGATGAAATGATCCGTCCATTTGGTTTCCAGGGGGTAAGTCATTTGATCCTCAATCGCTCGGAAGGCCAGCTCCACACCGGTGCGATGATGAAGGCATTAATCAACCTCGCCGCTGAGAAAAATATTCGCTTTTTCTCAGGCATGGAGGCGGAGGGATTTGAAGAAGCAGGAAACGGAGTACGGCTATTTTTTAAATCTGGCTGGGAGATCAACGTTTCCCGGCTGGTTGTGGCGACGAATGGTTTTGCCAGGCAACTGATCCCGGAGTTGGATGTCAGACCTGCACGCAACCAGGTGCTTATTACAAAACCGGTTGAAGGGTTGCCGTTTCGGGGGTGTTTTCATTACGAAAAGGGGTATTATTATTTTAGAAATATCGATGGCCGTGTATTGCTTGGAGGAGGCCGCAACCTCGCGCTTCAGGCTGAATCCACCAGTGAATTTGGTACTACACCCTTGATCCGGGATGCTTTGCAACGGTTATTAAAAGAAGTGATCCTTCCAGGGAAAACGTTTGAGGTCGATGGCTGGTGGAGTGGGATATTGGGCGTGGGAGATTCCAAAGCAACCATTATTAAAAAACATTCGGATTGTGTTTTCATTGCTGTGAGAATGGGCGGAATGGGTGTAGCAATCGGCAGTCTGGTAGGGGAGGAGGTTGCAAAAATGGTTGTAGAAAATTAAAAATTATGACCGCGTTTTTTTACAAAATTGAAAATATCGAATACGGATTCAAATGCGTTTTAACCTGGAAACCACTTCGCTTTCAATGAATTTCGGATTAAAGTTTTTCTTATTGCTGATTACTATAACAGGAAGTTTTCAACTTCATGCTCAAGTGCTTCATGCACAAATTAATCCTGATCCTTCAGATACCACAAAAGCTGAAAAAGTGATCATCAAACATTCCGACACCGGGAGGGGCGAGATCAGCGATGGCATCGAGGTAAGGTACCTGGAAGGCAATGTCCGGTTGCGGCAGGGCGACACTTTTTTATCATGCGATACGGCTGTATTTTATCCGGCACTAAACAACCTGACGGCAAAAGGCAATATCATCATCCAGCAGGGGGATACCCTGACGATATTTGCCGATTCTCTGTCTTTTCTGGGTGACGAGCGGATTGCCGAGTTGTTCAGCGATGTTTCTTTGTTGAACAAGGACAAAGAGCTTTACACCGAACGCCTGACTTACAACCTCAGAGAAAAAATCGCCAGTTATTTTACGGGCGCTACGCTGGTCAACGATTCTACGCAACTGACTAGCCGTCGTGGCTACTATTACGTCGCTACCAACGATGCATTTTTTAAGGACACGGTGGTGGTAGTGGATCCGGAGTTTTCGTTGAGTTGCGATACGCTTCAGTACAACACCACCACAAATATTGCGACATTCCATAGCCCAACGCGGATCGTTCAAAACGAAAGCAGGATCTATTGTGAAAAAGGGTTTTACAATACATCGAGCCGGGACGCTAAACTTTTCCAAAACGCTCAATTTGTAAAAGGCGATCAAAAAGCCACTGCGGACACGATTTTTTACGACGGTAGCCTGGGAGAGGTGATCCTGGAAAATAATGCCCGTTTTGTTGAAAATGACAAAAATGCCACTGCCGACAGGATGCGCTACATCGAGGCGACGGAGATCACAATTATGGAGGGCAATGCAAAATATAAAAGCAAAGATCAGAATATTGTTTCGGATACGTTGATCTACGACTCGAAGAATGAATTATACAAAACGAGAAGCCGCTCAGTGATCGTCGAGGGCTCGCAAATTCTCAAAGCCGACATCGTGGATTTCGATAACGCAAAGGGTGTGGGACATGCCTCCGGGAATGTGATCTGGGTGGATACGGCCGAGAACATAACAATAGTTTGCGATGAAGTCGATTATGTCAAATCGACGGATTACATTTTGGCAAAAGGGGAAAGACCCTTGCTGATAACCATTATGGACAATGATTCTCTGTGGTTGACTTCGGACACGCTGGTCTCTTTTCGCGAAAACCCCGAAGATTCGCTCCGGACGCTGATCGCTTATAATGACGTTCGCATTTTTAAAAGCGATTTGCAGGCAATTTGCGACTCCTTGTCATATAACACCGGCGATTCGTTGTTCCATTTATTCCACGATCCGCTGATCTGGTCGGACACCTCGCAATTTTCCGCTGACACCATCCATATCCAACTGGCCGACAACAAAATAGATAAAATATTGTTGACCAATAAAGCCTTTATCATCAACTCACCGGATGAGGTGTTTTTTAACCAAATCAAGGGAAAATACGTGACGGCATTTTTTGAAGAAAGTGAAATTCGCCGGATGAAAGTGGAGGGTAATGCCGAAACGGTATATTATTTATTGGACGATGAGGAGGCGTATATTGGCGTCAATAAGTCGATTTGCAGTGAAATGATGATCCATTTCGGCGATAACAAAGTGGACGATATCCGATATTACGATAATCCTGTCGGCAGCCTGACTCCTATGCAACAAGCCAATCACAGTTTATTTAAACTGGAGGGCTTCCGATGGGAAACTAATAAACGGCCAATGACGTTGGAAGATTTATTTACCAAACGATGAACTGCACCCGGTCAATGCGAAAATATATCCTGAAAATACTGTACTTATTTTTTCCGGTTTTGATTTTTGCAAACGATCCCGAAAATACTTTTCAGGAAGCAAACGAGCTTTATCTAGCTAATGAATTTTCAACAGCAATTGAAAAATACGAAAGTATCCTCGATCAAGGGTTTCGTTCATCTGAACTTTATTACAACCTCGGAAATGCGTATTACAAAGTAAACATGCCGGGTAAAGCGGTTTTGAACTACGAACGGGCGCTGAAACTGGCTACCGCGGAAAGCCGCAAAGACATTGAACACAACCTGGCTGTTATCCGGAAAAATTCGCCGGATGAGATCGAAGCGCTCCCCCAGTTCTTTTTGAAAAGATGGAAGAACAATTTGCAATACCTGTTATCCTCAAAAAGTTGGAGTATTACGGCAATGATATTTTTCTGGCTGGGTATGGGAGGCCTGATGCTGTGGCTAGCTGGCAGGAGCAGGCAGCAGAAAAAGACAGGATTCATCTTCGGTTTGTTGTTAATAACTATTAGTTTGCTGCCGTTTTATATGGCTTTCGACAGAAAAAAGCAGGAGAGTAACAGCGGTCTGGCGGTTATTATGGCTGCCGAGGTAAACCTGAGAAGTGCTCCTGATGAATCCAGCGCCGCGGTTTTATTGCTCCACGAAGGTACTTCAGTGGATTTGACAGACCAGATCGGCGAGTGGTATAAAGTGGAATTGCAGAATGGAGAGCAGGGCTGGCTGCCAAAGCGTAAGCTGGAAAAGATTTGAATTTTAACTTAAAAAAGACAATATTTTATTTTAATTATCCGATGGGCAACATTTTTGTATTTAAAAACGTAATCCTCATAAACAAGCAAACATATTTTTTATCATGATTGTACGTAATAATTTCCATGAATATTTAATCAACCTCCTGACTCCTAAAGTACATGTACTTTTGAATATCCCGCCTGTTGATATTACCGCTACGAAGGGTGATCTGGCCTACCAGATATTGTTAAGAAAAGAAGACCTCGGAAGTATTGTTGAAGCTTTGCAACAGTATAATGAAAAATCAAACATCCAGGTTTTTACTACTTTTCGAATTTCAAAAGCATTATTGGAACTGGAAGATAACACGAAAGTGACCATTGAGTTTGTTCACAAATTGGTTCATAAATCCCTGGCTTTTCTGAATGAAGAAGAAATACTTGAAAAAAGAATTAACCCGGAGAATGGTTTTAGCCAGCCTTCGATTGAACATCAATTCGAATACACCGTTTTGAAAAACTTTTTGAACCAACAGGCCCTTTCCAAAGCGGAGTTTGAATATTTTGAGGATTTTCATATCCTGGTAAAAGAAGACTTGCTGGAATATTTCAATTTGAAATATGGCACAACGTTCACAAGTTTTTACCAGTTGACGGATTACAACACGAAGCAGCGCCAAAATATTATCAAAAACCTGGAAACTGCGCCGACCAATAAATTTTTAAAGAAAGTTAATGTTCGTTGGCACTATTTTTTAGGCTATATGAAGCAAGCTCGAATTATATAAATCTGATAAAAGTTGTTAGAAAAGCCTTTCAGATTCTTAATTGATTTGGAAGGCTTTTTTGTTTCCGGTAAAAAGTAAAGCAAATAAAAAAGCCCTATCTGGGAGATAGGGCTAACAACAAAAAATATAAAGCTATGAAAACTAAAACTATTTTATTCTTCCTCTTGGGTGGCGTCCACAATTCTTCCTCCATCAAGTTCTTCCTGCCACGCTTTTAATTTGTCCCAGTCACCGGTGGCGGCTATTTCAGCTTGTGCCGGCCAGGTTGTGGGGTCATGTGTTTTGTAGCGGCTTCCCGCTTCTTCAAGTATGCTTTTTATTTTGGCAACATCTGTTTTTGCCAGTTCAGCAAAGGTACTAATTCCTGCGGTATAAAGCAAATCTGCGATCTTTGGTCCTATTCCTTCAATTTTTCTGAAGTCGTCGGATTTGGTTTTTGCAACCTTTTTGGTTTCGGTATCGCCAGATTCAACGTTTTCAACTTTCGGAGCGGCTTTGACCTTTTCCGTAGTAATCGGGGCTACGGTTTCCTGAACCTCATCGAATGGGATGATATTGACAAAAGTTCTGTTGAGCCTTCGCTTTTTGAACGCCACCTCACCTTCAACGAGTGCAAATAATGTATGGTCTTTGCCTATTCCTACATTGTCGCCGGGATGAAACTTTGTTCCCCGTTGGCGAACGATTATATTTCCTGCTTTGGCATATTGTCCTCCGAAGAGCTTCACTCCAAGTCGCTTACTATTACTGTCCCTTCCATTATCCGAACTTCCTGCCCCTTTTTTATGTGCCATTTTATACTTTGATTTTACGGTGGGTAAAAATAATATGTAAAATTGAATTTTTAAAACTCAGGCTGTAATTTTTTTTTCAAATTAACATTTTATCCCGTCAATCTTTATTTTAGTAAACGCTTGACGGTGGCCGTTCTTCACCCGGTAGCCTTTTCTTCTTTTCTTTTTGAAAACAATGACCTTGTCGCCTTTCTGTCTTCCAAGTACCGTTGCATCGACAGCAGCGGATTTGATCGTCGGCTTGCCTACGGTGACCTTGCCTTCTTTTTCAACCAGGTGTACCTGATCGAAAGAAAGCTTGTCGCCATCCGTGGCTTCTAGCTGGTGGACGAAAAGCTCCTGCCCTTCCTCAACTTTGAATTGCTGACCAGCTATGGTTACGATTGCGAACATTTGTAGCTTGCTTTTTAGAATGAAAATTAATTTTTTTGATTTCGGTTGGCAAAGGTACAATTAATGTTTTATAAAACAAATATGGTAAGCCTGAATTTTTATGCCGTCAGGTCGGGGGATAAGCGCTCGGTTGACCGAGCGCCGAGGATGATGGGGATTGTTTCTCGCCGTTGGCGTGAAACGGAGATGATGGGGGATTGTTTCTCGCCGTTGGCGTGAAACGGGGATGGTATGGGATAAAATACCCCACCATCCCCTTTTCACGACAAAGCCGGAACTATCCCCCACCATCCCCGTCCTCGGCAGCATCGCTCAGATCAGGTCTCTAAGCCTGAATTCAAACATTATTTTTTCCCCATTTCGGAGGACAGTCAGCTTGATCTTTTTTCCTTCTCTTTTCTGAAATAGCCTGACCAGGTCATTCATGCTGAAATATCCGGTTGGCATCCAGTTTACCTTTATGATGATGTCGCCTTTCTGTACACCTGCTTCACCGGCAGGAGAATCCGGAATGACATTGCTGATCACAAATACATTCAGGTCTCTGCCACTGGCGATCATTGAAATGCCGCTTCGGTCATATTTGAATACATTGTGATAACGCTTTGTGGGTTTGAGCAAGAGGTTCTGCCGCTGGTAGTCGATGATCACATCAAAGCGGTCGAGCACCAGGTTTCCGATAATACCGTTGCGGTCATTCATAAATGAAGTATCCGGAAATTCCTGTACTTCCTGGAAATTCGTCAGAACGTCATTGAGTTGTAAATCGTCCATTTCCAGTAAATGGATCCTTCCCAGGAATCCTTCCAAATGACCTCCCAGGCCAATGCCGATCACACCATGAATTACATTTTCGGGTACGACGATGCTCTCGTGTGTTTCATTGTAAAGCAAAAGCCCCAGGCTGGCGCCGGTATCGACGAGGTATTTTAACATGACCGGCGGATCATCTTTTGAGAGCCGGGTCATTGTGGTCAAATAGGGTTTGTTTTTGAAAACACTGATCGGCAGCGTGGTATATTTATCTGTAGGAGGTTTGAAATAAAAGGGATCGTGCAGGGTGATCTTCCTTTTTTTATAATTGATACTCAATACAAATTTGCTGAAAATATTGGCCCCGATAATGCCGTGAACATCAACACCCGTCAATTCCTCAAACTTGAAATAATCTTCCTTGAAAACCAGTATGTCCACCACAGGGTTGAGCACTTTTGAAATTTTGAAGGATACGGCTCTTGACAAGAAAGCAGACATTTCTGTGGTAAGGTCAGCGCCTAAGATTTTGAATTCTTTTTCAAGCTTTAGCCCGGCGATTTCGGTGAATTGTCGTTTGGTCAATATGGTGTGCTCGGCTCCCGTATCAAAGATAAATTTCAGTGGGATTTTCTCGTTTATCACTACATTTATAATGATAAAGTTGTTGACGTATTCGAATGGGATATCTGCCGACTTTTTACCATCAAGAAGATTTTGCGAATGCAAAACATCCGGGATGGAAAATAAGGTGAAAAACACAGCTAGGATATATTTCATAATCTCGGCAGTATTGGGAATGAAAAGTATGAAAATTCTGCCTTTATTATAAATATGGATCACTTTATTTTAAAAACGAATATGCTCGCAGAAATTTTTATTTTCGCAATGCCGGTCAATACTCGTATGGTTGTAATTGTGTAAAAATCTATGGATTTCAGAAAATTAAAAACTTACTTTATTCAGTTTCGGGATACCATGCTCACACATTCCGAAGCTGTGGTTTTTATTCGGAAAAACAAGTTGTGGGAAGGATTTTGGCGCTATGGCTGGGTTTCAAAGGTTTTGGTAGTCCTGGCGGTACTTTTAGGCATGAAACTCCTGAAAACGATCACCGGCTGGCTGAGTACGGCAGATACCGGTGAAGACTCTCATTCGCTGGCATACATCGGTTCTCTGTTTCAAAACCTGGCTTTCGAAAGCTACGATTTCCTTTTTACGGGTGGGATGAAATATATCCTGATCATCCTGCTGGAAGTCATCATTTTTCACATGTCGCGCGGCGCCCTGGAAATCCTGACGGGAAAATCTTCCGACATGGATTTTAACAACTTCCTCAAAGCTCAGATCAGGATGATAAAAGTGGCTATCCGTGCATATATTTTTGAAATGGTCATTTCAATTTTGATAAAGATCGCTTTCGGGATTTTCGATCCCCCTGAATTTTTCGAGGAGGCGTTAAAATATACCGTTCATTGCTATTTTTTGGGATTCATTATTCTTGACAATTATCACGAGCAATTCGGTTTGTCGATAAAAGAAAGCGAGAAATACGCCCGCAATTACGTCGGCGTTTGCCTCGCTTTGGGTTTGACCACCAACCTGCTGTTGTTCATTCCGCTGATCGGAGCGATTATAGCGCCCGTGATCGTTGCCGTTACGGCTACTTTGGTGATGTACCACCTGTCTGATCTGCACCTTGAAAACAGGCGGGAACCCGATCCCGTTGTCGTATCGGATTGAATTTTGCAAGGAATCATTTCAACTACTTTTCAGATATTTCTATGGTTAAAACGAATGCCTTTTTCACCTTGAACGGTTGTTGTATATGCCGTATAATGTTGAAACGTTTGCCAGGAAAAATATGAAATCAGCGATTTGCAACAAGATCATTTTTTTAACTTTGTGAAATCCCGGAACTAAAAAATCAAGCACATGAACTATAATCCCATTTTCAAATCTATGACTTTCGTTTTGCTGGTTTTTCTCATGGCTAGTTGCGAAACCACAAACTCCGATTTTCAGGAATCAGCCAAAGATCCTGAATTTTATCATCGTTCGATGAAAAAATTGACCGACGTCATTGTGAACGATATTTTTTCGCCGCCGGTTGCCAGCCGCATTTATGTCTATCCCAATATTGCTGCGTATGAAACTTTGCTGCACGACTACCCCGGCTATCAAAGTCTGGAGGGTCAATTAAACGGATTGAGCAATGTGCCGCAGCCGGAAAAAGGCCAGGAATATTGTTTTCCGCTGGCAGGCATCCATGCTTTTTTACAGACCGCCAAATCTTTTATCTTTTCCGAATTCGAGATTGAAGATTTTGAAGAAAACATCTATGCCGAGTTTAAGGCAATGAAAATCCCGCAGGATGTTTATATCCGCTCTTTGGCTTATGGAAAAGCAGTGAGCGACCATATCCTGGCCTGGTCGGCTAAAGATATGTACAAAGAAACCCGGACATTCCCTAAATATTCCACTACAAGTGATCCCTCAAAATGGAAACCTACACCACCGGATTACATGGATGGCATTGAACCCTCTTGGAATAAGATCAGGACGCTGGTGATCGACTCTTCCAGCCAATTCGCACCGCCCCCGCCAACGGAATTCAACATGGATAAAAACAGCAAATTTTACCAGGAAACACTGGAAGTTTATGAAGCAATAAAAGATAAAGACGAAGAAAAAGTGAACATCGCAAAATTCTGGGATTGCAATCCCTTCGTTTCTCACCATGCCGGGCATTCGATGTTCAATACAAAAAAAATAACACCCGGCGGGCATTGGATGGGCATTTCCAGCATTGCAGCAAAATCCACCGGCGCCGATATGATGAAAACCGCTGAAACCTACACGAGGGTAGCCATCAACCTTTTCGATGCATTTATCAGTTGCTGGGACGAAAAGTACCGCAGCAACCTCATCCGTCCTGAAAGTGTGATCAATGCTTATATCGACGAAAGCTGGCTTCCGGTTTTACAAACACCTCCCTTCCCCGAACACACCAGCGGGCATAGTGTGATCAGCAGCGCATCTGCTGTCGCACTCACAAACCTTTACGGGGATAATTTTTCATTCCTTGATACTACGGAGGTAGAATATGGGCTGCCGCCCCGCTCTTTCAATTCATTTTATCACGCTGCCGACGAAGCGGCGATCAGCCGGCTCTACGGCGGGATTCATTACCGGCCTGCCATTGAATACGGCGTAAAGCAGGGCAAAGCCATTGGCAACCTCATTGTCAATCGCGTAAAAACCAGCGACCAGGCTATTGGCTTGAAAGAAGAGTAAGACATTTGAGAGAGAAGTTGTTCCGTATGCGTTTCTGGCTTTATGTCATTATGGAAATACTTTTGTAGTACTATTTCTTCATTTCGGGAATCATAAAAACTTCCAGTCAGAATTTCTTCCTATTTTGGCGCTTCCAAAAGCCACGTATGCAACTATTCAAAGAGACCAAAGGAGGCTTGGTTTTACTGACAGGCCTGATGCTGCTGATCTTTTTTGTACGATTTCCAAATCTCATGACGGCTCCCGGTCGCTGGTTGATCGAAGATACCTACGATGGCTTTCGCAGTTTTGCTGCTGCCTGTTTTCATGTCAGACATGACAGTACTTACCGGCATTTTGAAGGGATGAACTACCCTTACGGCGATTTCGTCGCCTTTTCAGATAATTTGCCATTGCTAACGAATAGTGCCAAATTCCTTTCCAACAACTTTCCAGATATTTCGGTGTCAATGGCGGCAGTTCTTAATTTGTCCATGCTGGTTTCGATTTGGCTTTGCGCCGTGTTTTTATACCTGATCTTCAGGCGTTTGAAATTGCCAACATGGTATTCGGTTGTGGCAGCGATTGGGGTTGCAATGCTTTCGCCGCAAATTGAACGGATGGGCGCACATTACGGCCTGGCGCACCCGTTTGTGATCCCGATGGTCATCTACCTGAGTTGGATATTCCATGAAAAACGATCTGTTTGGATAAGTCTGCTCATTGCCTTTGCACTCTTTTTGATCAGCCATATCCATTTTTATTTATTTGCAGCGGGAGCGGTATTCATTGTTGCAATGACGGGGTTTCGCCTCAAAGGCAGGGAACTGATCTTCAACGCCGCCCATTTGGTCATCCAAGTTGTATTGCCTTACCTGGCGCTTCGTTTTTTCATGGACGATCCCATTGCGGATCGCTCACCACGACCTTATGGATTTTTAGCTTATCGCTCATATTGGGAATTTGTTTTTCTTCCGATGGATTTTCAGATCGGACACTGGATAAATCAATACATTGCTGAGTTCAGGCCGATGTCAGCGGAGGGAAGAGCTTATATTGGCATCGTTGCAAGTCTGTTTTTTGTCAAATTATTTTTCCAAAATGTGTGGAGCGTGGTTTTCAGAAAACCTCACCGCAATGTTTTTCCAGTTGAAAACAGTCATTTTTTCAAAAGTACATGCTGGGCTGCTTTTGCTTTACTGTTGTTTTCCTTTGGCATTCCGTTCATCATTCCCGGATTGGAAGATATGCCATATAAACTGGGGCAATTGGGGCAACTTCGCAGCATCGGAAGGTTCGCGTGGGTTTTCTTTTACGTCATCAATATCATCGCCTTTTATGCTCTTTTTTATCAGTTTGGAAAAATTAAAAAAATGCCCCTTAAAATTGCCATGTTCGCCCTGGTTCTGGGTGCTGTAAACTTTGAGGGGTTTACATTTTTTTTTACACAAAACAAGCTAGGGCTGATTCCTCATCCCGAATTGCGCGATGAATTTAAAAGAGCTGACAACCCCTGGCTGGATTCCATCGATGTTTCGGAGTACCAGGCGATCATCCCGTTGCCGTATTTTCACATAGGTTCTGAAAATTTCTGGAAGGTTGCCTATGGCAAAGAAATTCAACGCAGTTTATGGGCTTCGGTTCAAACCGGCCTCCCCGTCACCGGTTCGTTTCTGGGGCGTACTTCCCTTAGCCAGACGATCAACCAGCTTGAACTTGTGGCGGAGCCGTACCGAAGGCCGGCGATTTTCAAAGGCCTTCCGAATGATAAGCCTTTTTTGGTTTTTTTATATAAAAAATCCTATGACCTGGTGTGGTATCGTTTCAACCACTTGATGTATGAAATTCCGGTTTTATACGAAGATGAACACATCAAGCTGTACAAACTGACCATCGGGCAGATCAATCAAAGTATCGAAAAAAGGAAAGTGAATGCGAAAAAGAATTTTGAGAATCTGAAGTTGTTCCAGTTCGGCGATATTCTTTCCAAAGACAGTTTTGCAAACTTTGTTTATAAAAATTTTGA
This sequence comes from uncultured Saprospiraceae bacterium, assembly GCA_964551455.1. Lineage (GTDB taxonomy): Bacteria > Bacteroidota > Bacteroidia > Chitinophagales > Saprospiraceae > JAHDHW01. The sequence continues at coordinate 3,402 of CAZKDA010000060.1, read as the reverse complement.
CGACCTGAATGCCTCGAAATCCTATCGCGGAAATGGTTTTGAAAGTCCTGCAAATCTGGAAACCGTGGTCTATGAAGGAATAATCCCTAATCAGCAAAAAGATCAACCCTACGTTTTTTCCATCTGGGCATTTGTCAAAAAAGATCAATATCCGAAAACACAGGTTGTCTTTGAGGAATTTGATGAGCCAGCCGGAGCCGTTTTGCAGAAAAAAGTCCGGCACGTTAGTCAGGATATTCGTTCGTTCGACAATGATTGGGCATTGATGGATACACAATTTATCCCGAAGAGCGATGAAAGTACGATCAGGTTTTCCCTGGTAAACCATGATCTTGGCGAGAATAAAATCTATGTTGACGAATTGCAGATCCGCCCGCAGCATGCCAGGCTTTTCCGAAAATTTGAAAACGAACTGATGTTCAACAACCGCTTTTACCCGGATGAAAATGATGATACATCAAAAGCCCCGAATTTTTAAAATTCAAATTTGATCGGCAACGGATTCCATTCATTGAAATTTAAAAATTAAATTTGCCGGTGAAATGAATTTGAAGAGTTTAGCTGATTGGGCCTGCCCCGACAGGTCGGGGTTATTAACCAACTTCCCACATTACCACATCGAATCCCGCTTTTTCTCGAAAAAGCGGGACGATGAAATCGGGAATACCACATCGGAGCGAATCCCGCTTTTTCTCGAAAAAGCGGGACGATGAAATCGGGAATACCACATTACCACATTACCACATTACCCTCCATGTTATTAATAAAAAATACGACGATCATAGACCCCGGATCAAAATTGAACGGGAAACAACGCGACATCCTCATCAACAAAAAAGGGAAAATCGAAGCCATTAAACCCAATATCCAGGCTAAGAATGCAAGAATATTGGATGGGAAAGACCTTTTCGTTTCTCCGGGTTGGGTGGACGTAGGCACACAGGTTGGCGATCCGGGTTTTGAACACCGGGAAGATCTACAATCGGTTTCCAACGCCGCTGCATTCGGAGGTTTTACTGCCATTGTCCCGCATCCCAACACGCACCCTGCCATTCACTCTAAATCGGAAGTGAATTATCTGAAGAGCAAAACCAGCCACAATCTCGTCGATGTATTTCCGATGGGCGCAATCTCAATAGATTGTGCGGGCAAAGACATCACCGAAATGTACGATATGCACCACGCAGGAGCCGTAGCTTTTTCCGATGGCCAAAAAACCGTTCAAAACAGCGGATTGATGATGCGGGCTTTGCAGTATGTAAAAGCCTTCGATGGCCTCGTGATGAATCACCCGCAAGACAATGGCCTGGCAACGGAAGGGCAGATGCACGAAGGGTTGATAAGCACTTCGCTTGGGCTGAAAGGCATCCCTTCGATCTCCGAAGAACTGATGGTGCAGCGCGATCTTTACCTGGCAGATTACGCCGGGTCGAGATTGCATTTGTTTAACATCTCCACCGGACGATCTGTGGAACTGGTCAGAAAAGCCAAAGCAGAGGGTATGGAAGTTACGGCTTCCGTTCCTGTGCTCAATCTCGTGTTCGACGATACTGCAATTGCCGAATTCAATTCCAACTTCAAGGTGTTGCCTCCCTTGCGGGAAAAATCCGATATCAGGGCTTTAAAACGGGGGCTTAAAACCGGGACGATCTCGCTGATCACTTCCAACCACACCCCCCTCGACGAAGAAGCCAAAAACCTGGAATTTCCTTACGCCGATTTTGGGATCATCAACCTGGAAACCACCTTTGCCTTGTGCAACACTTTCCTCAGCGATACCTTGAAGATCGAAGAACTGGTGACGATCCTGGCGCTGAATCCGCGAAAGTTGCTACGCCTGCCAAAGCCTGTCATCGAAACCGGCGCTCTGGCCAATTTGACCATTTTCAACACCAGCCAGGAGTGGACTTTTTCAAAACACCATATTCGATCGAAATCGAAAAATACGCCGTTCATCGGGCAGCAATTCAAAGGAAAAGTGATCGGTGTGGTAAACAACGGAAAATTTCAGTTGGCTGAGGATCAGTGATCGATTCGATTATTATCTATTCAAAACATTTCTTTTTTAGCTCAATTAGTCGCATATTAGCAGGGCTTCATTTTTATTTTTTTAACCTTCTAAAAATCAAAACGATATGACAACTTTAGATGAACCTATGGGCTACATTGATCCCAAAGATGTTTCTCCGCAACCTACCGCTTTGCGCTACGGCGTTATTTGGGGCTTGTTAGGAATTTTGTTAGGCCTCATCGCCTACCTTGCCGGCTGGACGGATGTTTCTGGCAGCAATGCAATGTCAGGAGGAAGCATGATCAGCAGTATTCTATCTATTGCTTTGAATGTGACCATATTGGTTATGGCAATAAAATACCATAGGGATAAAGAACTGGGCGGATATATCACCTTCGGACGTGGATTCAAAACCGGGATGCTTACCACCTTTTTCTACGCCATCATTGCAGCTTTATGGATGGCTGTTTTTATAAATTTTATTGCAACGGATATGATGGAAAATATCCAGAATGCTATGTATGAACAATGGGAAGCACAAGGCCTTTCCGATGAACAAATTGAACAGGCGCAACAATTTACGGGATTCATGCAATCCAAAACTGTAATGGTGGCAATGGCTTTTTTCGGGACATTGCTTTGGGGCGCGATCCTCTCCTTGATCATCAGCGCCATTATGAAAAAAGACCACCCGCAAACCGCATAATTGATGGACAGAAAAATAAGCCTGAAATATGGCCTGATGGCAGGAAGTATGACCGTGCTTTACTTCCTGCTGTTTTATTTTTTTCAAAAAGAAAGCATGCTACAGATCTGGGTGGCTTTCAGTTCTGTGCTGATCTATGTGCTTTTTATGGTAAGGGCAGTGGCAGACCAGCGCAGGATACTGGAAAACATGATCTCTTTCCGCGAAGCGGTCAGCGTGGCTTTTCTCACCTTTATCGTTGCCAATGTGATTTTTTACGTTTTCTTTTTTATTATTTTGAAATATGATAGCGAACTGGTTGAAATGCTCAGGCAGATGTCCATTGATTTTTACCAAAAATTCTTATCAAATCAAAATCCCGCAGAGATTGAAAAAAGCTTCAAAGATTTTGATGTAAACTTTTCTATGTTAGCTTTGTCTTTTGCCCGGGGAGCCATTGGGGGCTTCATCCTCAGCGCGCTGATCGCAGCAACAATGAGAAGGGGAAAGCGGTTGAAGATGTGAGGCCAGATTCTAGACATCAGATTTCAGACGTCAGAAGAAGAGGAAATAATGAGTTATAAGTTAATAGCCCATAGCTTATAACCCCTAACCTATAACCTTTTATAGCCAAAAACTACGAACTACAATTAATGAATATCTCAATCGTCATACCCTTATTTAATGAAGAAGAATCACTCCCCGA
>CAZKDA010000059.1:0-22974 GCA_964551455.1 uncultured Saprospiraceae bacterium | reverse complement strand
AAGGATATGGCGGATTTGCTCACACCTTACGCCGCTACCACCCTCATCAAAGCGCTCAAACAGGTGGTTGATATTCCCATCCACTTGCATACGCACGACACTTCGGCGATTCAGGCGGCTACTTATCTCAAAGCCATTGAGGCCGGCGTCGATGTGATCGATGTGGCTTTGGCATCCATGTCGGGCTTGACCTCCCAGCCCAACTTCAATTCCATTGCGGCATTTATGAAAGGCCAGCCGCGGCAGTCGAATGTCAATCTCGAAAAGCTCAACCAGTTTTCCGCTTACTGGGAGGATGTCAGGGAATTTTACTATCCTTTCGAATCCGGCCTGAAAGCCGGAACCGCAGAAGTGTATGAGCATGAGATCCCCGGCGGGCAGTATTCCAATCTCCGCCCGCAGGCTGTTGCTTTAGGTCTTGGAGATAAATTTGAACAGATCAAGAAAAATTTTAAATCCGCCAACGAACTCTTCGGCAATATCGTGAAGGTGACCCCAAGCTCAAAAGTAGTGGGCGACCTGGCGCTTTACATGACGGCAAACGGCCTTTCGAAAAAGGATGTGGTGGAAAAAGCCAAATCGCTTTCATTTCCCGAATCCGTCATCAGCATGATGCGTGGCGAGCTTGGACAGCCTTATCAGGGCTTTCCGCAAGAGCTTCAAAAGATGATCCTCAAAAAGGAAAAGCCGTTTACCGACCGCCCGAATGCGCATCTCGAACCGATTGATTTTGACAAAGGTTTTGAAGCGTTCCAGGGGAAGTTTCCCAACACTAATTTCCTCGAATACCTTTCCTACCTGCTTTATCCGAAAGTGTTTGAAGAATATTACAACCATTACCAGCATTTCAATGATGTGTCGGTAATCCCCACAGTGCCTTTCCTTTTTGGAATGAAAGTCAACGAAGAGATCCTCATCGAACTGGCCGAGGGAAAAACCCTCATTGTCAAGCTGCTGTATGTGTCAATGCCCGATGAAGAGGGCAAAAGGAATGTCCACTTTGAAATGAACGGCCAGGTGAGGATCGTCCGCGTGAAGGACAATAGTGTTCAGAGTGAAAAAGTGGTCAACCAAAAAGCCGGCGATAATAATAACGAGATCGGCTCACCATTACAAGGCCGGATCGCTTCGGTTTTGGTAAAAAAAGGCGACCTCATAAAATCCAGTCAGCCGCTATTTGTCATCGAAGCCATGAAGATGGAAACCACTGTCACCGCTCCAGCCTCCGGGAAAATATCCAAAATTGTGCTACCCAGCGGAGCGATGGTGGAACAGGATGATCTCGTGGTGGTAATGGAAAATTGAACCTGGCTCATAGTTCATTGTTTGTAGTTTTGTGGTAATGAGTTAAATCATTGCGTGATAGGCGACTTTACGGCTTTCCAACTCAACAACTAGAACAATGATAATTTCTTATATTTGCGGCAATGAAAGCATCAGCAAATTCATATCATGTATTCAAACAGCTCTCTATCGCCCTGTTGATGGGCGTGTATGCGTATGCTTTGCTGTTCGATGCTTTCCATAATATTCTGCATCACGAGCACCATCACCAGCACGAAGTCTGCACGGAAGAAGCCGAAAAAGATCCTTGCCACAAAAGAATTTTCCACCATGATCTGGCAGAGGGTTGCAAGCACAAGACGCATATGTTCGCTTTTGAGCAAGCATGTAATTTGTGTGATGCCATTATCGGCAAATACTATTTTCCGGTTGAAAAAGTGTTCAGCCAAATTCCCGGCGAGATCGTTCAACGGCTCCTGCCAGTTGAGCAGCAGTTGGTTGTAAGAATTTCCATTCCCACGGTAAGGCTTCGTGCGCCGCCACTTTTACCTTCCCTTTTGGTGTAAACCATTCCCTTTTTAGATTCCTTTCCAATTTCATGCGTTTTCGAATACCGGTTGGAAAGGGCAGTTTTTAATATTAAAAAAATTAAATTCAATGAATACGATATATAAATTGTCATTGGCAGTTGTTGCCGGTATTTTAATGCTTTCATCATCCTGTAAAAAAGACGATCCCGTCATTCCTCACGAGGAGGAACTGATCACCACGCTGATCTATACCCTGACGCCTGTGGCCGGAGGAACAGCGGTTGAAATGACCTTCCGCGATCTCGATGGCGACGGTGGCAATGCCCCCGTCATCACTGGCGGAACTCTCCAGGCGAACACCGTTTACAACGGTTCTCTGAAACTACTAAATGAGTCGGAAGCGCCGGCGGAAGACATCACCGAAGAGATCGAAGAAGAGGATCACCACCACCAGTTCTTTTTCTCTGTGGCGGGTGGACTGGAAATGGACATCAGCTATGCCGATCAGGACAGCGATGGCCGCCCGCTTGGTTTGCTGACTACCGTCGATGCCGGGAATGTTTCCTCCGGGCAGTTGACCATCACCCTGCGCCACGAGCCGAATAAATCTGCGGCAGGCGTAGCCGATGGCGATATTACCAACGCAGGAGGTGAAACCGACATTGAAGTAACTTTTGATGTGGATATCGAATAATCACCTCTGTCGTGAAATCCAAAATTTCTTTTGCAATCATCATTTTTGCCTGGAGCCTTGCTTCCGGACAAAAATGTGATTTATCCATGTCGGGCTACGTCTTTGACAAAAGCACGGGTATCCCGCTGGAATACACCACCATTTACCTCGATGAAGCTAAAACCGGCGCCACTACCGATGCTTCGGGTTTTTTTAATATCGGATCGCTTTGCCCCGGAAATTATCATGCAAGGATCAGCCACATCGGCTGCGAAACCCAACGTAGGTTTATCATTTTGAGCCGTGATACCGTTTTGACCATTTACCTTTCGCATCATGCCGAATTGCTCGACGAAGTGGTGGTGCATGGCAGCAAGGCTGAAAATTCTACGCAAACCAGCAATACACTCAACAGGGAAGTGATCTCCGGCCAGAGCAATAAAAATTTGTCGGACATCCTGGAAAATATCGCTGGGGTCAGCTCCCTCCGCAATGGTTCCGGTATCTCAAAACCTGTAATTCATGGCCTTTACGGCAACAGGGTGGCCATCCTCAACAACGGCATCCCGCAAGCCGGCCAGCAGTGGGGAATCGACCATGCTCCCGAGATCGACCCCTTCGTAGCCCATCACCTTTCGGTGGTGAAAGGCGCAAGCGCCCTGGCTTACGGAACCAACTCGTTGGGCAGTGTCGTATTGGTCGAAGTGGATGACATCAAAGACGATCCTCACTTGCACGGCCAGGTCAATTATATTTTTCAAACCAATGGCCTGGGACATACCCTCAATACTTCTCTGGAAAAGAACGGCAAGCTGGCCGCCTGGCGGCTGACCGGAACCCTGAAACAACGGGGCGACACCCAAAGCACGGAATATTTCCTCACCAACACTGGAAAAAAGGAAGGCAACCTGGCCGTTCAACTCCAAAAGGATTTCGGAACTAAGTGGCGGAATGAACTTTACTACAGTTGGTTTAATACCGAAATCGGTATTCTCAGAGGATCACACGTCGGCAACCTGACCGACCTGGAGGAAGCGATTGGCCGCGAAATGCCTTTTTTTACAAAAGATAAATTTTCTTATACTATTGAAGCGCCCCGCCAGCTTGTGTCTCATCATTTATTGAAAATCGAATCGACATACAGACTGGGTGAGACCAGCTTTCTGAATTTCAAATATGGAGGCCAGTTGAACACAAGGAAAGAATTCGATGTCCGCCGCAGCGGGCGTTCGGACATTCCGGCGCTGAGCCTGGATCAGTTTTCACATTTTTTTGAAGCTGCTTTCAACAGCTCAACCGCCAGCGATTTCTTGTTGAAACCGGGTATTCAAATGACCATGATCGACAACACCAATGATCCTGAAACGGGCATCCTGCCGCTCATCCCTGATTATAGAGCCTATACCCCTGCTGCGTTTTTTATTCTGAAAAAAGGATTTCCAAAGTTATTTTTCGAAGCAGGGGCGCGGTACAGTTTGAATCATTTGAACGTCATTACTTTTTCCGAAACTCTGCCCAGAACTATTGAGCGCTTTGATCATTTGTTCCACAACTTCGCTTTTTCAGGAGGGCTGAAATACACCTTTAGTCAGAACCTGAAACTGAATGTCGATGCGGGTTTTATGCGGAGAGCGCCGGAAGTCAATGAATTGTATAGTTTCGGGTTGCATCAGGGCGTGAGCGGTATCGAAGAAGGCAACCGCGATCTGATGCCGGAAAGCTCTTTGAAATTTATCCTTACCAATGATTGGGCTTTTCGCAACAAGCTGTTTGTTCAGACCATTTTGTATTATCAAAAAATTGACGATTATATTTTCCTGGAACCACAAAACGAATTCCGGCTGACCATTCGCGGAGCATTTCCATTGTTTTTGTACAAACAAACCGATGCCAATATCTATGGCGGCGACCTGCTCGTTACTTTCGAACCGCGGAATGATCTGAAGTTCGTGGCTCGGTATGCCGTCGTCAGGGGAGAAGACCGCATCAACAAAAACGGTTTGATCTTTATGCCCGCAGACAATGTTTTCGCATCTGCCGGTTATACTTTCCGAGATCTTAATTCCCTGAAAAACAATTTCATTGCTTTGAACGGATCTTATGTTTTCAAACAAACCAGAGTGCCTCCCGAACTGGATTTCCTGCCACCGCCGGATGCTTATTTTTTGCTGGGAATGTCTGCCGGAACCAGCCTCCAGTTCAAAAGATCAAAGCTGAAATTTACACTTTCCATCGACAACCTGCTCAATGAAAAATACAGGGATTACCTCAACCGGCTCAGATACTTTGCCGACGACACCGGCATCGATGTGAGCCTGGGTGTTAATTTGGTTTTTTAAATGCTTGGGTTAAAAATCGGGCAGTGGGAACACGACTGTATTATAGTCGTTGTATAAAACAGTTTCAAAATTGAATATTGTCGTATCTTCACGAAGTGCGATCATGGACAGTTTGATCCGAAATAGTTTCATTTGATGAGCGTTAATTTTAGTTATGAAATTTGAAAACGAACCGTAACTTTTCCCTGTTGAAGATTGCCATAGTTGGAATATTTGTCCATATTATTTTGCAAAAAAGAAGTATAGCATTTAATTTACACCCAAAGATTCAGCAATACCACTAAAGTGTTTTTTTTGAATAGAACTATCTAAAATAATCATTCATGCTAACTAAAGAAAAGCTGTTAAAATATCTTGAAGAATTACCGGAAGAGTTCTCTATTGATGAACTTTTGGATAAAATCCTGTTAATCCATAAAATAGAAACAGGATTAGAACAATCTAAAAGCGGGCAGGTCACGCCTCATGAACAGGTCAAAGAACGATTAAAAAAATGGCTCAAATAAACTGGACTCCCCAAGCTGACGCAGATATTGAAAACATCATTGATTTTCTTTCTTCCCAATCTGAATCTTATGCAAAAATTCAAGTGCAAAGAATATTTGACAAAATTGAACTTTTAACTGCCATGCCCCGCATGGGTAGAGTTGTCCCTGAACTTAACTATCAAAATGTCCGAGAGATTATCGTAGGGCCTTTTCGAATAGCCTACCATATCGTTTCAAAAAATCGCATCGATATTCTCACCATTCATCATAGTTCAACACCATTGAACATCGAAGATCTCTAATTCTGAAAAACACAAAAGCCATCCCGACGCGCCGGGATGGCTTTTTTAAATCTTGTCAAATCTATTATTTCTTCAAAGCATCCCTGATCTCTGTCAGCAGGTCGATCTCAGATGGGCCGGGAGGTGGAGCTGGGGCAGGCTCCGGTTTCGGATTGAGCTTGTTGTAGGTTCGGATGAGCATGAACAAGGCGAAGCCCACGATCAGCAAATCGATGATCTTATTGATCCAGTTGCCGTAGCGGATGGCCACTTCCGGAGTCGTTTCTGCGCCATCGGCGCCGATCTCGGCAGCCTGGAGCACAACTTTCAATTCTGAAAAATCGGTATTACCCAGCAACATCCCGATGGGCGGCATAATGATGTCGTTTGTAAAGGAGGTCACTACTGCTCCGAAGGCGCCGCCTATAATGACTGCAACAGCCAGGTCGAGCACATTGCCTTTCATGATGAAGTCTTTAAATTCCTTGATCATAGTATTTCGTTTTTAAGGTTAAAAATGTTTTGATGTCTTTAATGCTGCAATGAATATAGTGAAAAAAATTGCGGCAGCGATAATATTTTATAAAAACTAAAAGCCGACCTGAAATATCAAGCCGGCTTTAATAATTTTTATTTTCTAAAAAGATCAGGCTACGCCCGCTTCTTTTCTGATCTTGTTCAACGCTGAACCTGCTTTCACCCATTCGATCTGCGCCTGGTTGTACGAGTGCGCTACTTCAAATTTTTCTTTCGTGCCATCGGCATGGCGAAGCTGTATGGTCAGCGTCTTGCCCGGAGCAAAATCATCGAAATTCAAAATATCGATCAGGTCATCCTGCCGCACTTTATCATAATCATTGGGATTGACAAAAGTGAGCGCCAGCATACCTTGTTTTTTCAGGTTGGTCTCATGAATACGCGCAAAGGATTTCACCACCACGGCATTTACGCCCAGGTATCGCGGCTCCATCGCTGCATGTTCGCGGGATGAGCCTTCACCGAGGTTGTCTTCGCCGAAGATGATGGTTCCAATTCCCTGCTTTTGATAATGCCGCGCAGAGTCGGGTACTTTCATGTATTTGCCTTTTTCTACATTCAGCACCTTATTGGTTTCATCATTGAAATAATTGATAGCCCCAATGTAACAGTTGTCGGAAATGTTTTCCAGATGACCGCGATAGGTCAGCCAGGGGCCGGCCATGGAGATATGATCGGTGGTGCATTTTCCTTTCGCTTTTATCAGCAGACGCATTCCCTGAACGGACTTTTTTGTGATCGGTACAAACGGTTTGAGCAATTGCAGCCTTTGTGATTTTTTATCCACTTTGACTTCCACTTTGCTGCCATCTTCAGCCGGAGGGTTGTAACCGGCGTCTTTCACGTCAAAACCTTTTTTAGGCAATTCCACACCTTTCGGCGGATTGAGTTTTACCATCTTGCCCTCTTTGTTTTCCAGCTTATCCTTCAACGGATTGAAGGTCAGCGTTCCGGCGATAGCCATAGCCGTTACGATTTCCGGAGAGGCCACGAAGGCATGGGTTTGCGGATTGCCATCGTTGCGTTTTGAAAAGTTTCGATTGAAAGAAGTAATGATGGAATTCTTACGGCTGGGATCATCCGTATGCCTAGCCCATTGGCCGATGCAGGGGCCACAGGCATTCGCCAGAACGAGGCCGCCGATCTGTTCAAATGCTTTCAACTGGCCGTCGCGATCCACCGTATAGCGGATCTGCTCGGATCCGGGGGTTATCGTAAATTCGGATTTTACTTTCAGGTTCTTTTTAATGGCTTGTTTGGCCAGCGATGCGGCGCGATCGAGGTCTTCGTAGGAAGAGTTGGTGCAGGAACCGATCAGCCCGACTTCCAGCTTTTCGGGGTAACCGTTTTCGCGAACGGCATCGGCAAATTTCGAGATCGGCCAGGCCAGATCAGGTGTGTAAGGCCCGTTGACGTGCGGTTCCAGTTTTGAAAGGTCGATATGGATCACCTCGTCAAAGTATTTTTCAGGCTCCGCATAACATTCGGGGTCGCCGGTAAGGTGTTCTTTTACTTTGTTGGCCATGCGTGCGATATTAGCCCTGCCGGTAGCTTTCAGGTATCTGTCCATTGAGGCGTCGTAGCCAAAGGTAGAGGTAGTGGCGCCGATCTCAGCGCCCATGTTGCAAATAGTACCTTTTCCGGTGCAACTGATCCGTTTGGCTCCGGGGCCGAAATATTCCACGATAGCGCCGGTTCCGCCTTTTACCGTAAGGATACCCGCAACCTTCAGGATCACATCTTTTGAAGAGGTCCAGCCATCCATCGAGCCTGTCAGCTTCACGCCGATCAGTTTGGGCATTTTGAGTTCCCAGGCCATTCCTGCCATCACATCCACTGCATCCGCGCCACCGACACCTACGGCCACCATGCCCAAACCGCCTGCGTTGGGAGTATGCGAATCGGTACCGATCATCATACCGCCGGGGAATGCATAGTTTTCCAAAACGATCTGGTGGATGATCCCTGCTCCGGGTTTCCAGAAGCCGATGCCGTATTTATTGGAAATGGATTCGAGGAAACTGAACACTTCCGAATTGGATTTCAGAGCGGTTTGCATATCCTTCGCAGCGCCTACTTCGGCCTGGATCAGGTGATCGCAATGCACCGTCGAAGGCACGGCAACTTTGTCCTTCCCGGCCATCATAAATTGCAACAACGCCATCTGCGCCGTGGCATCCTGCATGGCTACCCTGTCGGGAGCGAAGAAGACATAATCCTTACCTCTTTTATAATTTTTCAGGCTGGAATCCGGATGGAGATGTGTGTAAAGAATTTTTTCGGAGAGCGTGAGCGGACGCTTTAATTTTTTTCTGATCTTTTCCACTTTGGCTGGAAGCGACTCGTAATGAGCCTTGATCATTTCTATGTCAAATGGCATAATCCGTTAGGGTTTTTAAGTTTGTAATGGGTCTGTAATGATAAACAGGCTGCAAAAATAGCATTTTTAAAAAACAATTGCTATCAGGATTGTAACCGGTGGAGGGAAAATTTGTTTTGGCTTTGTTGAAAGGATTTTGTCAGGTGGAAAAATTGAAGAAAGGAAGGGAAAACCTGCCCCATCACTTATTCTGCAGCCGTTCGATCAGTAAATTATTGGGAGCGATTTGCTTTGAATATCCGAATGTTTTTTGTTGTAGGAAGCGAGGCAAACCGGTTTTACTCTATTTTTTGCCCTGTATTTCCTTAACGAGAGCTTTTATTTTATCTTCCAAGTCAATCAAATCCTGTTCGATAATGTCCCAAATTACCCGATCGTCAATTCCGAAATATTGGTGGATCAGTATATTTCTTAACCCGATAATTTGGTTCCATTCGATTTGTGGAAACTTTTGTTTGATATCTTCCGAGATTCGATTGCAGGCTTCTCCAATGATTTCAAGTTGCCGGATACAAGCATTTTTCATCATTGACTGTTCTTCAAAATCTTCAAATTGAGCATCAAGGGTGTATTGTTTAATCTCTTCAATGGAATCTAAAATGTGTAACAACCTGGCTAAATCTCCCAATTTATCTGGCATAAATAAGTTCCTTTTGCTTATCAACAATCGGCTTGATATATTTGGAGATTCCTTTTGAAGAAACGAGATCTACCTTTTTATTGAGAAGGGCTTCCAAATCGCATTGCATTTGCACAAAAAGCAACCCAATTCGTTGGCTATAATCCAATTCCACTAAAATGTCCACATCACTTTCACTGGTTGCTTCTCCGCTTCGTTGGGACCCAAACAAATAGGCTTTGATCACAGGTTTTCCTTTGAAATATTCATTTATGGTTTCAATATTTTTTTTACTCAGTTTCATTTCACAATTATGGGGTTTAGAAGTTTAATTGGTGATTAATTTAACGAATCTTTCAAAAATATCGTTCTGGTTAACCGTTTGGAACAAAACCTGCCCCCCTCACTTATTCTCCAACCGTTCGATCAGCCTTCCGGAGATTTTCAAAAAATCCACTTCGGTGATGATGCCGATCAGTTCTCCGTTTTTTACTACGGGCAGCGAGCCGATCTTGTTTTCGCGCATTTTGGTCATGGCTTCGATGATGGTGGCATCGGGTGAAATGGTCAACGGATTTTTTATCATAATGTCCTTTACCATTTTCATTTTTCCTTTGAGCTTCGGGTCGCGGATGAGGTGACGGAGGATCAGCCTGGAGGAAACCAGCCCCACCAGTTGGCCTTTGGTATCTTCGACGGGCGTGTAGCGGATCTTTCGCCAATCCATCATTTCGGCGACGAGTTCGATGATGTCGTCTTTCTGAACGGTGATAAGGTCGGTCTCCATAAATTCTTCCACATAGATCTGCGAGGGTTTGTATTCTTTGAGGATGTTTAGTTCGGGCAATTTCCATTTGTGCACAGGTATGCCGGCGACCTGGTTTTTAACGATGGCGGCAGTGAGGGCACACAAAGCTTCGTCGCGGTTGGTTTCCTTGATGAGTTTGGTGTAAGCACGTAGTTGCCAGCGGGCGCCGTTCATGTGGCTTTTCGCTCTTTCTTCGATGAGGCCGAGGTATTTGTCGATGTCGTTTTTGTCAACTTTATTTTTCAAAAGGCCCTCTTTCGCCATAGGGAGTAGTTCCTTCAACACGAGGTCACGGGCATTGATCTTCTTGTCTTTGAACCAGGTGAATTTCGAATCGATGCCAAATCGGGCTGCTTTGCTGAAATTGTCGCGAACGTCTTCAAACGAGATGTGCTGCGTAATGTCGTCAAACCGGTCGCCCATAGCCATCATGGCACCTATCCACAGTGCGGCGTTCGCTACTTCATCCATCACCGTAGGGCCGGAAGGGATCACGCGGTTTTCGATGCGGAGGTGAGGTTTGCCGTTTTCGCTGATGCCATAGCAGGGGCGGTTCCAGCGATACACCGTCGAGTTGTGTACCTGCAAGGCTCTGAGCTTGGGAACTTTGCCTTTGTGCACGAGGTCGATGGCATCCTCTTCCACATCGCCGCTGAGCAATACCCGGAAACGTGCAATGTCTTCACGGTAAATATCGAGGATGGAATCTTTCAGCCAGTTGTTGCCAAAATTGACACGTGGCGAGCGCTCCCGCATGTGGTCGTGGGTGGTGCGGGTATCCACCGATTGCTGGAACATGGCGATCCGCGATTCGTGCCACAATCTCCTGCCAAATACAATGGGAGAATTTGCAGCGATGGCTATGACAGGCCCCGTCAGGGTTTGCGCGATGTTGTACATTTTTACAAAATCCTTCGGTGCTACCTGGAGATGCACCTGGAAGCTGGTGTTGCAGGCTTCCAGCAGCGGAGAGTCGTGCTGTAGCAGCAGTTCATCAATCCCGTTGAGCCGCAATTCGTAAGTGGAGCCGATCAGTTGGGAGTTGATCGCTTCCATCAGCGCTTTGTAACGCACTTTGGGTGTGAGGTTGTGCATACCCAGGTGAAATTTATGCAGCGTAGGCAAGATGCCGGTGAGCACGAGGTTGGCGTTCATGGTTTTCAGCTTGGCGCGGATATTTTCCAGGTTTTTGGAATTTTCGGACTCGAGCAGGCTGAGGCATTTTGCTTTGAGTTCTCTCGGTGACAAATTGATCTCGAGGTTAAAACTGGCCAGTTCGGTTTCCACCCAATCGTAATTTTTCATTTTTTCCAGGGCTTCCATGGCGATGGTCGCCGGCTTGTAAGTATCGTCCCAGATCAGGCACATTTCCTGTTCGGCGCCGATCCTGGTCACTTCGTTTTCAAACCAGTCGTTTTCGAGCATGTAGTCCAAAGCCTGTACATCGTTGAGCAGGTATTTGACAAAGCGCTGCATCTGTGCCTCATCTTTTACGATCGATACTTTTTGTTCACCCATTGGTTAAATATTATAATTTTGGTGTGAATGATTTATTTTGGAAAGAAATTGGATTGAATGCCAAGAGACTTTGCATTTAAAATTCTTCTTTCGATTGAAAATTAGATCGGTCTAAAGTAACGATTCTTTTTTTACAAAAGAATAATTTCGCATAAATCGTTGTTTTAAAACAAACATGCCCGAAAGACCGTAATATTTTGAATGACTTAAACAACAACATCTCAGTAACTTTTCGCAATAGGTTTAAAATCAATGATCCATAAATAATTTCACGCAAAGTCGCTTAGATCGTCCCGCTTTTTCGTGGAAAAAGCGGGACGCCTTAGCGTGAGAAAATAATTACTGAAGTATTAAAATAAAATTATCCCACTGATAACACAATGAAAAAACTCTTACCCTTTTTGCTGGTTCTGCCAATTTTCATCTCCGATTGCAAAAAAGACGACCCCGTTTTGTTTGAAATGCTCTATGCCAATGATTTTGTCATCCCGGCAGGGCTGAACCCATTCGACACCCACTATTTCACGCTGAAAGACATTCCGGTGGGCACCTACCTCAGCTCGCGGAATCTGACGACTGATATGCTGACCAGGATCGAGCCGCGAGCAGCAAATTTTATCAATATTTTTGCGGGAACTGCCACCTACGATTTTATCCGGGAAATTTCCGTGAGAATTTATACGGACGATGAAAATGATTCGAGAGAGGCTTTTTATCATTTCCAGGTGCCACAAAATGCAGGCGACAATTTGCCGATCATTCCGAATGATGCCCTGGATGCGCGGCCATACTTCAACGGCAATACCTTTAACATTCTCATCCGCCTCGATCTGAGGCAAACGACCATGCAAAACATCGAAACCCAACTCAGGTTTTCCTTCGGTGCCAGGTGATACCCCAAGCGTTATACTATCCTTTCAAATGCGGAAATGATGGCCGCACTTCGATTTTGCTGGGCAGCGTCCGCGCCGGCATTTTCAGGAGATCCACGGTGATCTGGCCGATGTCTTCAGGCTGGATTTTCCAAGTGTCCATTTCGCCTGGTGTGCGGCTGTTGAAATAGGTTGCCACCGAACCCGGCATGATCGTCGTGGTTTTGATACCGTGCAGCCGGAGGTCGAGCATAGCCGCCTGCGTAAAACCGACGAGGCCGAATTTGCTGGCGTTGTAAGCCGAAGCGGTTTGGAAAAAGTTGGTTCCGGCAAGGCTGGCTATCGTGATATAATAACCGCCCGATTTTTTCAAGGCTTCAAAAGCTGCTTTCAGGCTGTAAAAGGCGCCCGTCAGGTTGGTATCGATCACTTCATTCCACTGCTCCACGGTCAGCTCTTCGATGGGAGCGAAATGCCCCAGTCCCGCATTGGCGATCATCACATCCAGCTCGCCCCAGGTCGCCAGCGCTTTTTCCACGGCTTTTTGCTGCGCTTCAAAACTCCTGACATCGGCTTCTATGCCGATGACATTTCCCGGGTGTGATTTGCCCAGCGATTTGGCGGCATTATCGGCCATGAGTTGGTTGCGGCTGGTGATCGCCACTTTCATGCCTTCCTCTAAAAGCGATTCGGCGATGGCGTAGCCAATCCCTTTGCTGCCGCCGGTGATGAGTGCGGTTTTTCCGGTTAGGTTTTTCATGTGTCGTTTCAATTTTTGATGTACAATTTGTTTTGAAACAATAGAGTCGAAAGATAGTTATCTGAAGTTACGCAAATGTAACCGGAAGCGAACGCAGAGAACGCGGATTTAACGGATTCCTACAGATTTGTTTTGATTGTGGTGGTTAATTGCATAATCTGTGAAAATCTATTGCATCTGCTCAATCCGTGTTCCATTTGCCCTAACAATCCCCAACTTGTCCTCCCGCTGGATCTGTCTGCGTACTCACGAAATTCTAGTAAGCGGGACAGGTCGGGATCACCCCAAATTCGGAATCTCCTCTATCGTAAACTCATACAGCCGGTTGGCTTCGTCTTCCTTGAATTTTTTCACCAGTTCTAGGGCATCCGGCACCACATCGCTGCATAGCACGATCAACGAACCTTTTTTCGCGTGTTTGAGGGCATGGGTGATGGCTTCCTTTTCGGAAGGGATGATGGTCACCTTCTTGTTGGGATCGACGCTGCGGATGCCGTCGTGGAGCATTTTTATGAGTTCCTCTTCGGTTTTACCCCGCAGGTGTTTATCCTGCCGGATGATGACCTCGTCGAACATTTCGGCGGCGATGGCTCCCATGCTGTTGTTGTCTTCGACGCGACGGTCGCCGATACCGGCGATGATGCCTACTTTGGGTTTGCCGTCCATTTTTTCCACCATTTTCTGTAAAGCTCTCAACCCGGCTGGGTTATGCGCATAATCGAGCAATACCTGGAAGTTTTTGAAGCTGAACATATTCAGCCTGCCCGGCGTCTGCGAGGGAGAAGGGATAAAAGATTCGAGCGCCACTTTGATGCTGTCGAGCGGGAAGTTTCTGATATATCCCGTGAGCGCTGCCGGCAGGACATTTTGTATCATAAAAACGGCCTTGCCGCCAAACGTTAGCGGCACGTTGATGGTTTTGATGATCCGCATTTTCCATTCGCCTTTGCAAATGGTGATGTAGCCGTTTTCATAAATGGCCGACAAACCGCCGTTTGCAGCATGAGCCTTGATACGGGGGTTGTCTTCATCCATTGAAAACAAAGCCACGTTGCACTCTACGTTGTTGCGCATTTCATACACATTGTCATCATCCGCATTGAGGATGGCATAGCCGTCGGGCAATACCGTTTCGGGGATCACCCCTTTTACCCTGGCGAGTTGTTCGATGGTATGAATGCCTTTCAAACCCAAATGATCGGCAGCCACGTTGGTTACGATACCGATGTCGCAGTGGTGAAACCCCAGCCCGGCCCGGAGCAGTCCGCCGCGGGCGCATTCCAACACGGCAAAATCGACCGTGGGGTCTCTCAACACAAATTCGGCGCTCGCTGGCCCTGTACAATCGCCCGACATCATGAGTTGATTTTGGATATATACCCCATCTGTTGTTGTGTATCCGACTTTATAACCCTGCATCTTTATCATGTGTGCCAGTAGCCGTGTAGTAGTGGTCTTGCCGTTGGTGCCGGTGACAGCTACGATCGGGATCCTGGCTGTGGCTCCCGGCGGGTAAAGCATATCGATCACGGGAGCTGCCACATTTCTCGGCAAACCCGCCGTCGGAGCGAGGTGCATCCTGAACCCCGGCCCTGCATTCACTTCGAGGATGGCTCCGTCTGTTTCCTCCAGCGGCTTGCTGATGTCAGAAGTCATCACATCGATACCACAGATGTCCAGCCCGATGATCCTGGCGATTCTTTCCGCCATAAAAACATTGGTCGGGTGGACAATATCCGTCACATCGGTGGCTGTACCGCCGGTGCTGAGGTTGGCCGTATCTTTTAATTTCAAAATTTCCCCTTCCGGCAGAATGGTTTCGAGCGTAATCCCTTTTAGTTGCAGGATATTTTGGGTCATTTCGTTGACCTCGATCTGGGTGAGCACTTTTTCATGACCGTAACCCCTTCGCGGGTCCGCGTTGACTTTGTCGATCAACTCGCGGATCGTGGATTTGCCGTCGCCCGTGACATGGGCAGGCGTCCGCAAGGCAGCAGCCACGAGCCGGTAATTGATAACCAATAAACGGTAATCGAGTCCGGTGATGTGCTTTTCTATGATGACGGAACGCGAAACTTCTTTGGCAGCTTTAAAAGCGATCAGGGCATCCTCCCAGTTTTGGATGTTGGCGGTGATGCCCCGGCCATGGTTGCCGCTAACCGGCTTGACGACCACGGGAAAACCGATATAGTCGATGGCTTCTTTCAAACCATTTTCCGTACGGACAATATCCCCTTTCGGCACCGGTACTTCGGCTTGATCGAGGAGGTGTTTGGTATCTTCCTTATCGCAGGCTATTTCCACACCGATGCTGCTGGTATCGCTGGTTACGGTTGCCTGGATGCGCTTTTGGTTGGCGCCGTAACCCAACTGGCACAGGGAGTACTTGTTCAAACGGATCCAGGGGATACCCCTGCTCACGGCTTCGTCGATGATGGAGCCGGTGCTGGGGCCGAGGCGTTCCCGCTCTCTGATCTCGCGCATCTCCTGGATGTCTTCATCGAGGTTGTATGGTTTGTTATCTATCAGCGACTGGGCGATTCGCGTAGCTGCACGGGCAGCATAGACACCCACTTTTTCTTCCATGTATGCAAACACCACGTGGTAAACGCCATGTTGCCCGTAGCTGCGGGTTCGCCCGAAACCGACATCCATGCCTGCCAGGGTTTGAATCTCCAGGGCAATGTGTTCGATGACGTGCCCCATCCAGGTGCCTTCCTCGACGCGTTGGAAAAACCCTCCTGCCTTTCCGACAGAACAACGGTGGGAGTACATCGAAGGAAACATTGCAGTAAGGCGGTCGTAAAATCCCTCGATTTTGTTGGTGGGAAGTTCTTCCAGTTCTTCCAGGTCAAGCGTCATGACGATCAGTTTGTGGCGGCGGACAGACCAATAGTTTGGGCCGCGCATGGCGTTAATCTCCAGTATTTTCATGTATTTTCTTTTTTTAAAAAATGTATTTGTTAAATGTAAAAAAATATAACTGTTCACGGATAAATTTCGGATTTTTTTATTCGGAAATTTATCCGTGAACAGTAATACCGATCCCGACTTGTCCCGACAGTCGGAACAAGCCGGGAATTAAATTTCCATAATCCGAAAATCTATGCGGTGTCGAGTATATTTAGGAAATTATATCCTAATTTTGCATCCTTCGAGTTGAAAATTTCAGATGAGTAAAAAACAGATCATAAAAGGTACCCTGATCCCTATCGGCGGCAATGAAGATAAGGGTGGGGAAGAAAGTGAAAATTATACTTTGGATTTCATCGAGGAGGGCATTTTGTCGCACGTTGTCAGAGAAAGCGGCGGGCAGGATGCCCTGATCGTTGTGATCCCCACAGCTTCCAGTATTCCTGAAAAAGTAGGCGACAATTACATTGATGCATTCCAGCGGCTGGGTTGTGAAAACGTAAAGGTTTTGAACATCACCCGGAAAAAACAATCGAATGACCGCGAGTTTTTAGAATGGATCGAAAAGGCCGATTGCATTATGTTTTCCGGGGGCGACCAATCGAAGATCGCCAACAAAATCGGCAATACGAAGCTGTTCAAGCTGTTGAAAGAAAGGTTTTTGAATGAGCCGATCGTGATAGCCGGAACGAGTGCCGGCGCCATGTCTATGTCGAAGCAGATGATCGCCGGAGGCAGCAGCAGCGAAGCGCTGTACAAAGGTGCGGTGCGCATGCGGGAAGGCATGGATTTTATTCCTTCGCTGATCATCGACTCCCATTTTATCCGGCGGGGGCGGTTCGGGAGACTGGCCGAAGCCGTTGCCAGGTATCCAAAGCTGCTTGGTGTCGGCCTAGCAGAGGACACGGGGCTTATCATCAAAAATTGTAACGAATGCAGGGTGATCGGCTCTGGGATGGTCATTGTTTTCGATGCCGGTCATTTAACCCACAACAACCTGGATATCCTTTCCGAAGGAACGCCAATGACCATTACAAACCTCGTCGTTCATGTGCTTTCAAACGGCGACCGGTTTACCGTTGACCAGCGAAAAATTGAGATACTTCCGGTGAATGCGGATTTTATTTAAAAAACAAGGTTGGAAGCTATTTACCTACGATCACTCTGAGTGGTTTGAAATAGCATAAAAAAGACAAGAGTTTCAATCCTTATAAATCGCAATTTCTCCCGAACCATCTGACTTCCGGAATCCATGGTACATCCCCTCCGTATTGAAAGGCATGGCGATATTGCCCCTGGCATCGACTGCGATCAATCCGCCGTCGCCGCCAATCTTTAAAAGTCTGTTGTGAATGACTTCCTCGCAGGCTTGCTGCAAATTCAAACCTTTATATTCCATAAGGCAGGAGACATCGTAAGCCACGACTCCCCTGATGAAAAATTCTCCGCTGCCGGTACAGGAAACCGCGCAGGTGGCATTGTTGGCATAAACTCCGGCGCCGATGACGGGTGTGTCGCCAACCCTTCCGTGGCGTTTGTTGGTCATGCCGCCGGTGGAGGTAGCTGCCGCCAGGTTGCCAAAACCATCGAGCGCTACGGCTCCTACCGTTCCAAACTTTTTATCGACACTGTGATCCAGGCGGGTTTCACCACTGTCTTTTATTTCGAGCCATTGGCGGTAGCGAAACTCATCGCGAAACCAGGATTCATCCCGGAACGTGCAATTCATCTTTCTGGCAAAATCAATGGCGCCGCTTCCGGCGAGAAACACATGCCCCGAATTTTGCATCACATAGCGAGCCAGCGAAACGGGATTTTGAACCCCGGTGATCAACGCCACAGCGCCGGCTCCTAAAGTGGCGCCGTCCATGATCGAGGCATCCATCTCGTGTTTTCCTTCCGCTGTAAAAACCGAACCGCGACCGGCGTTGAATAGCGGGCTGTTTTCCAATTCGACAACTGCCTTTTCCACCGCATCGAGGGCTGATCCGCCATTGTTTAAAATATCGTATCCGGCTGTCAATGCTACTTTGAGAGCGGTTTTGTAGGCAGTTTCCTTTTCGGGCGTCATGCTGTTTTTCAGGATCGTCCCGGCACCTCCGTGAATGGCAATTGAGAATTTTTTCATAAAAAATACAGAATTGGTTGTCCTGTAAAAAATATCGTTTTCACAGGCAGAAGGTATTAGCTACCATGTAAAAGTTTCTTTTTTTAAAATGTCTTCGTTCAGAATTTATGACTGGCTGGCCACTTCTTCTTTCAGCACCCGGCGTAAAATTTTGCCGACGTTAGTTTTGGGCAGTTCTTTTCTGAACTCAACTTCTTTGGGGACTTTGTAGCCCGTGAGGTTTTCGCGGCAATATTCGATCAGTTCTTTTTCCGTAAGGGAATTTTCTTTTTTTACAACAAAAATTTTCACCACTTCGCCCGATCTTTCATCCGGAATGCCAATGGCGGCTGCCTCTAGCACTTTGGGATGTGCAGCCACTACATCTTCGATTTCGTTGGGAAATACATTGAAGCCGGAAACGAGGATCATATCTTTCTTGCGGTCCACGATCTCAAAAAAACCGTCTTCCGACATTTTGCCGATGTCACCCGTGTTCAGCCAACCGTCAACGGTAAGCGTTTTTGCGGTTTCGTCCGGGCGGTTATAATATCCTTTCATCACTTGAGGGCCTTTGATCTGGATTTCGCCTACCTCGCCGGGTGCTAGTGGGTTGCCGTTGTCATCTACGATGCGCAACTCCGTTGAAGGCACGGGAATACCTATCGTTCCGATCCTGCCTGTTCCATCCAGCGGATTGATGGAAGCTACGGGAGAAGATTCCGTCATGCCATATCCTTCGCTCAGGAAACAGCCCGTTGTTTTTTGCCACAATTCAGCCACCGTGCGTTGCACGGCCATGCCTCCGCCAACGGTGACTTTGAGATTACTGAAATCCAGTTTTTGAAAATCTTTGTTGTGGATCAACGCATTGAAAAGTGTATTCACGCCGGTCAGCAAACTTATGGGATAGGCTTTAAACTCTTTGATGATGGACTTCAGGTCGCGGGCATTCACCACCAGCACGTTCAGGGTGCCGATACTCATCAAAGCCAGGCAGTTGACAGAAAAGGCAAAGATATGGTACATCGGCAAGGGAGAGAGCGCGATCTCCTGTCCGTCTTTTAAATAAGGCAAAACATAAGCTCTGATCTGCTCCATATTTGCCACAAGGTTTCGGTTGGTCAGTTTAGCGCCTTTTGAAATGCCTGTGGTTCCGCCTGTATATTGCAGCAAAATCACATCGTCCGGATTGCCTTTGTGAATATCCAGCGTAAACTTCTTTCCTTGCCGGATAGCCTCTTTGAAACTCACGGTATTCGGGATATTAAATTTAGGAACCATGTTTTTGATATGGCGAACCACGAAGTTGACGATCGCCCCTTTCGGGAAACCCAGCAACTCGCCGATACTGGTCACGATCACCGTTTTGATCTCCGTGTCACCGATGATCTTTTCCAGGTTGGCCGCAAAGTTTTCAGCGATGACGATGGCTTTGGCTCCGGAATCGGAAAACTGGTGGCGCATTTCACGTGGCGTATAAAGCGGATTGGTATTGACGACCACCAATCCGGCACGCAAAGCACCGAACAATGCAATGGGATATTGCAAGAGGTTGGGCATCATCAGGGCGATCTTATCTCCCGGCTGCAGGCCGCGCGATTGCAGATAGGCTCCGAACTGCCTTGAAAGTTGGTCGAGTTGATCGAAGGTTATCGATTTTCCCATGCAGGCAAAAGCCTGTTGTTTTCGGTACTTTTCAAAAGTATTTTCAAATAATTCCACAAGGCTGGAATACGCTTCGGGGTCAATATTGGCGGGAACGCCTTTAGGATAGTTTTTTAACCAGGGTCTGGGTTCGTTCATTTTTTAAAATGCTTGTTTTACAATGAGATGTTACTTCGGTTAAATTTACAAAATTTATAATTTATCAAAAGCAATTTGAACACCTTAGCAGAACATGCAGCCAAAAATGATGCAAATTCAGGAATTGGCAGAATAATTTTTACGGAGGATCAAGCTATTGATTTTCAATAACTTTTCCTTTTTTGTACCATAAAAAAGAATTACCTTTGTGCCGCTAAAAATAATATTTCTTAACCCCGTCTGATTGATTTTTGCATAACTTATTTATTTATAAGCAATTGCAATTTAGAAATCGGGCTACAAATCCGCAGATTTTTTAGATGATAGATGAAAAGAATCTAGAAAATGAAGAGCAAAATCTTGAGACTATGTACTCTGAGTCAGAAAAACAAACGAACGAGGACACATCAGTTGAAGAAATTGCAGTTGAAGAACTTGTTGACGACAATTTGGAAGCACAGTTGCGATCGCCACACGATGATTATGATTGGTCGATCACCAAAAAACATGGCCTCCCTTATTCCGAATCAGAAATTGAAGATTATTTAAAACAATACGAATCCACGCTTTCGGCAGTCAGCGAAGGTGAGATCATTTCAGCCAGGGTTTCAGCGATCAGTGGTGGTGATGTTGTATTGGATATAAATTTCAAATCCGATGGTTTATTGCCGCTTTCTGAATTCCGTGATTTCCCTAACCTGACAGTAGGTGACAAGGTGGACGTTTACGTAGAGCAGCAGGAAGACGCTCGTGGCCAGTTGATCTTGTCTCGCCGAAAAGCAAAACTATTACGCGCCTGGGAAAGCATCGTTGATTCGTTTGAAAACGGTACTATTATAAAAGGTACCGTAGTGAGCAAGACAAAAGGCGGGCTTATCGTCGATACTGCTGGCCTGGAAACATTCCTTCCCGGCTCACAGATCGATATTAAGCCTATCATCGATTACGATGCTTATGTTGGCAAAACGATGGAGTTCAGGGTTGTCAAGATCAACGAACAGATCAAAAACGCCGTTGTTTCTCACAAAGCGCTTATTGAGAGCGACCTTGCCGATCAAAGAGAAGCCATCATCGCCACGCTTGAAAAAGGCCAGGTGTTGGAAGGCATCGTCAAAAACATCACTGATTTTGGTGCGTTCCTCGATCTGGGAGGTGTTGACGGATTGTTGTACATTACCGATATTTCCTGGGGAAGGATCAACCATCCATCCGAAGTACTCTCCCTCAACCAAAAGATCAGCGTAGTGGTACTTGATTTTGATGAAAATAAAAAGCGCATTTCTCTCGGTTTGAAACAATTGCAGCCACATCCATGGGAAGTGTTGGATCAGGAGATCAAAGAAGGAGCAGTGGTCAGCGGTAAGATTGTAAATATCGAAGATTACGGCGCTTTCCTCGAAATACAACCTGGCGTAGAAGGGCTAATCCACGTTTCGGAAGTTACCTGGAGCAACCAGCCGATCAACGCCCGTGAGTTTTTCAAGTTGGGCGCCAAGTACGAAGCCAAAGTTGTAACCATCGACCGCGAAGACCGCAAAATGTCGCTTAGCGTCAAACAACTCAGCAATGATCCCTGGAGCGATATCGAAACCCGCTTCCCGATTGAAAGCCGCCATACAGGCGAGGTGAAAAACCTTACGCCTTACGGGGTATTTGTCGAACTGGAGGAAGGCATTGGCGGAATGGTACATATCTCCGACCTTTCCTGGACCAAGCGATACTCCCACCCGTCTGAGTTTACAAAAGTCGGTGAATCGATCGAAATTGTGATCCTCGAAATCGACAAGGAGAACCGTAAGCTTTCTTTGGGTCACAAGCAAATTGAAGAAAATCCATGGGATACTTTTGAAAATGTATTCCCCGTCGGTTCTTATCACGAAGCCACTGTGGTCCGGCGAGATGATCGCGGCGTCATTGTTCAATTGCCCTACGGCCTTGAAGCATTTGCTCCCATCAAACACATGAAAAAAGAAGATGGCAAGCTTGCCAATGTCGAGGAAATACTCACCGTAAAAGTGATCGAGTTCAATCGCGACGACAAGCGCATCCTCGTCTCTCACTTGCGCTACCTCGAAGACATTCGGCGGGAAGCTGACGAAACGGTTAAAAAAGAAAAAGAGAGCGAGCGTCAGGCTACACAAAATATGGTGAAAAGCCAGCAGACAAAGGTAGAAAGGACTACGCTCGGAGACATGGCTGCTTTTTCACAATTGAAAGAACAGATCAAAGAGGAGCAGGTTGTAAAACCGAAAGCGAAATCCAAACCTGCTGAAACGGAGCCTGCTGACAAGGAACCAGCTGATATGGAACCGGCTGCGGAAGTCACCAAATCCGAAAAAGAGGCTAAAGACAAAGAGGTGCCTGCCGATGACAAATCTGACAACCTTAAAATAATAGAAGGGATCGGGCCTAAGATTGAAGAAATACTTCATCAAAGTGGCCTGAAATCTTACGCTCAGGTTTCTGCCGCCAGCCCTGATCAGATCCGTGAAATCCTGGTAACTGCCGGAAGCCGTTACAAGGTTCACGATCCAACCACATGGCCGGAACAGGCTAAATTGGCAGCTTCCGGTGAGTTTGAAAAACTCAAGGAGTTGCAGGAATCTTTGCAAGGCGGGAAAAAATAATGCCCTCCTTTCAATTTTAGGAACATGACAAAAAAGCCTTGATCGTAATTACTTCCAAGGCTTTTTTGTGCCTTGTTTCGAACGTATGATTATTCGTTCTGAAATTTTAATGTCGGATAATACCGGTATTTTCAGCGTTGCAATCCCCGGGCATTCCGAAATCGATGATCGCCGGTTCCCGCTTAACATTCAATGTTTCAACCGGGAATTTATTTTTCAAAAAATATCGGGATAATTTGTAAAAAATATTTGGTTAAAAAATTCCAATCCCTTACCTTTGCGTTCGCCTTTTGAGGAGGGAGTAAAAGATAGCGGATAGAGGAGTATTAATCGGGGCGAATTCGCTCAGAAATTTCATCATAGACGAAATAAAGATCATAGCAGGATTTCGGGTGTTACCTACAGATGAGGTAATGATTCGGGGTTCTTGCT
>CAZKDA010000058.1:0-23076 GCA_964551455.1 uncultured Saprospiraceae bacterium | reverse complement strand
AAACCTGAGCGGGGAATATGACGTGATCATTCACCTCGCTGCAAAAGCCGGGGTGCGCCCTTCGATAGAAAGCCCGATGCTCTACCAGGCGGTGAATGTGATGGGCACTCAAAACCTGTTGGAGATCAGCAAATTGTTGAAGATCAGGCAATTTGTGTTTGCATCGTCGAGCAGCGTTTACGGAGTTAATCCCAATGTGCCCTGGTCGGAAGATGATTTTGTACTCAAACCGATCAGCCCTTACGCCAGCACAAAAATTTCAGGAGAGTTGCTCGGCCATGTGTATTGCGAATTGTACGGCATCCGCTTCATTGCACTGAGGTTGTTCACGGTGTTCGGCCCGCGGCAACGGCCTGATCTGGCCATCCATAAGTTTGCCCGTAAAATTCTTGAAAATCAGCCCATCCCGGTATTCGGCGACGGAAGCACACGGCGCGATTACACCTACGTTGCGGACATCGTTTCCGGTATCCTCGCTGCTGTCGAATACGAAAAAACCAATTATGAAATCATCAACCTGGGCAACAACCGGACGATCACACTCAACCACATGATCGAAACAATTGAAAAGGTATTTCAGAAAAAAGCGATCATCGACCGGCTACCCATGCAGCCCGGCGATGTGCCTGAAACTTACGCCAATATCACAAAGGCGCAACGGCTCCTGAATTATCATCCCACGACCGTTTTCGAGGAAGGTATTGAAAATTTCAGGGAATGGTATGGACTGGTGACGCAGCCTTAGCCGGGGTTCAATTGTAATCGCCCTCGTCAAAATCATTTTCGTCGAACAGGTTGGCCAACAGGTCGCGGAAGCTGAATTTCGATTCCACAATATCTTTGTTGATCACGTTGAATTCAGCCAGCCCGTGCAATACAAATTCCATGAAGGTTAGCTGCTCGGATTCGTCAATCTGGCTGACGAATTTTCTTAGCCCCGCCACTTTTTCCAATTCTTTTTTATAATGTTTATCCGGGCAGTCGTTGATGAGATCGATGGTGTTCCCTCCCGCAAACCAGGCTCTGATCGTACCATAAGGGTCGCGGTCTTTTGATGATTTTGAAAGCTTATCCGGGTTGGGGAAATAGTTGAGAAATTCCGTTTTTATGGCTTTTCCGATCAGGGCCATAGCCACGTTGTAAGGACCTTCCTGCTCGCCTTCGTAAACCAGTTCCACTTTTCCGGTGATCGCCGGGATCAATCCCCAGAAGTCAGTGATGCGCACGGTGGTATTCTTTTCATTGTTGAGCAACATCCTTCGCTCGGCAGTGCTCAAAAGGTTTTCAAAGCCCGAAATACTAAGCCGCGCAGATACACCACTTTTCGGGTCGATGAATTCGCTTTCACGAGCTTCAAAAGATATTTGTTCGATAATATTTTTGATCAGTTCGGGGACTTTGATCGCTGAATCCTGCTCCGGATTTTGTCTGATCTCCTGTTGAGTGATTTTTTTGGCAATGTCTATTGTAATCGGGTAATGGGTCAGGATTTGGCTCTCGATCCGGTCTTTCAGGGGAGTGATAATGCTGCCGCGATTGGTGTAATCCTCGGGGTTTGCAGTAAAAACGAATTGGATATCCAGTGGCAACCGAAGTTTGAAACCACGAATTTGCATATCACCTTCCTGCAAAATATTGAACAACGAAACCTGTATCCTGGCCTGAAGGTCGGGCAATTCATTGATCACAAAAATTGACCGGTGTGAACGCGGGATCAAGCCGAAATGGATGACTCTTTCGTCAGAATATGGCAACTTCAGTGAAGCGGCTCTGATCGGATCGACATCGCCCACGAGGTCTGCAATGCTGACATCCGGCGTAGCCAGTTTTTCAACATACCGCGTATCCCGGTGAATCCATTCAACCGGGGTGTCATCACCCTTTTCCGAGATCAGATCAATGGCAAATCTCGAAATGGGCGCCAAGGGGTCGTCATTCAGTTCGCTTCCGGATACCACTGGAATGTATTCATCCAGAAGATTGACCATGAGACGGGCGATCCTGGTTTTGGCCTGACCGCGCAAACCCAGCAGCAAAATATTATGTTGGGATAAAATTGCTCTTTCGAGATCAGGAATGACCGTATCGTCAAATCCTAAAATTCCCTCAAATACGGTTTCATTATTTCTTAGCTTTTTTACCAGGTTTCGCCTCAGTTCCTGTTTTACGGATGCCGGCTGGTACCCCGATTTTCTCAATGCTCCTAATGTCCTGATATTTTTCATTATGTGTTATAGTATTAATTTTTGGTTTTTTAGAATATGGTATAACAGGCCAGTTGACCGAATGTTTGAGCGAGAAAGGTAAGAAATTATTTGAAACCCGGCCAACGGGCTTGATAGAAGTCATAAGTTCCAAAGTCTAAGTTTGAATCCGGACATCATGGCTAAACCTAGCCTTTCAGACCCTAAAATAAAACTAGCATGCTATTTGCAAAATCCCAACAAAACCATTGAATCTAATACATAACGAAGCCTGCAACCATAGCCAAAACTATTTATATTAACCACATAATATGGATAGTTTGATGCAACTGACACCTGAAAACCAAAGACATAACCCCGCAATTGTAGAGCATTTGCTCGGCATAATTGATACGAAACTCCAATTCATTGAATATTACACTGCTAAAATTCTCAACGCTATCGTTGATGAACCCGACGAAACCGCCGCTCAGGAATTTCCAGCGCTGCCGGAGGTGGATATCGAAAAAATGGAACACAACAATGTGATCGATCACATTGAAGCCTATAGCCGGACGACCTATCTGCTGTTGTTTATACGCGCCAACCTCCACGAAAAAAATGCCTCGACTGTTTTCGATCTGTTGGCAGAAAACAAATACCTCAATTACTCCGACAAAGAACTCGAAAAAAAATTATCCTGGTTTTGAAAAAACCCGGATTTCAGGGAGCGGACTTGAGTTCTTCGTTGTTGTTTTTTGCCATTTCGATCATCATCGAAAGTTCATTTAGCATATCTTCGTTGTTACCGTTGAAACCAGCGCTCCTGAAGCGGATGGTACCGCTTTGATCGATGACGATCTTCGTAGGAATTCCTTTTACCTTGTATTTTGCCACTACCTCGTCGTCGCTGTCCATCAATACATTGAAGTTGTATCCTTTTTCTTCCATGAATTTCTGCGCCTTTTCTTTTTTATTATCTCCACCTTCCCAGGTATTTAAAAAAAGGAAAACAACATCCTCCTGATCGCGGTATTGTTCGACAGCATCCTGCATGCCCGGAAAGGAAGCGACACATGGCCCGCACCAGGTTGCCCAAAAGTCCAGGACTACGATCTTGCCTTTCAAATCTTTCAGCGCTACTTTTTCACCTTTAAAATTTTTCAGGGTAAAATCTGATGCTTTTTCACGGATCATTTTTGATTTTAATTGCGACGCTTTTTTTTCATCGGCGAGGGATTGTAACAAAGCCTGGTTTTTTTCAAATGCAGTTTCCAGCGTGTTGTTTTGCATATAAACCCGGCGATATTGCGCTTTCATGTCAGCGGTAGCTTTGCCCTGCCTGATCAAATCCTGGAGTTTGGATTCGAGTGTTTCGGCATCAGCGGTTTTTTCGAGGAAAATGCAATACCGCCCAGCCATTTCTCCATCCCTGAAATCACTTGCGGTGCAGGCTATCTCCTGGTATTTCAAGGCTTCCTGGTAATCGGCCTCGTGAAAAGCACAGAGCGCATAAGTGTCAGCGTACATGGCGTAGGTGTATTCCAAATTCTTTCGCCATTGTTTTTTAGATACAACGGCGGGTTTTGAATTCCCGGAATTCATCTCTGCTTCGACCAGTTCCAGCGATTGTTTCGAAAGCTCTCTACCCAAGGCAGCATTCTCCGGCGTAGCTTGTACGCTCTCGCCGGAAAGACTCCAGGCATAGTTGTTCAGGCGACTGGCTTTTAAAAGCGGATCGTTTATCGTAGAAAGATAGTGTTTGAATTTTTCAAGGTGTTCAGGTTTTGCATAGCTCTGGAGAATGTTTCCTTTGACCCTGTCCAGCATTTTGCCGTCGATCGGTGTTTTTGTATTCCAGGATTGAATAGCTTCGTAAATTTCCAGTTTTTCATCCAGACTTTTTGCATTATAAAAAGAATCGAGGAGATTATATTGCGCGGTTAGTCCATCGGGGTATTCCTCCAAAATTTTATCGTGTATTTCTTTTGACATCTCTTCTTCTCCGATATAGGAATACAAGCCGCTTAGAAGTCGCAGGTCTTCTTCTCCATCGACCGCATTTCGCAGGGTTTGGATTTGTTCCCGGCATTCTTCGATCACAGCTTCAGCCTTTGCTTTCTTTCCGAAAAGCGCGTAATCCGAAATATATTTCCCGTTTTTTTTCGATTCAGGGTTTAGGTTGAATTCCTTTTTCAGATAAGTCAGAGCAAGCTCATAGTCGCGATCTACATTTAGAGTATGAAAATTTTTTCCATAAGCGGAGGCCAAAGCTGCAAAAGCTCCTGGGCGCGGATTTTTGCGGTCATTTTGGTAAACCATCAGATTGTAACCGATGCCGTTGTTGTTGTCTTTAAGTTCATCATTATGAAAATAAAGGAACATCACCCTGGTCTCTTTTGAGGCCATGATCGCGCTGCCGAAATATCCGTCTTTCCTTTGCAAATAAACATCGGTAGCCGTAATGCCTTCTTCCGTAATTTCAAAACATACGGCATCAATCGTTTCCGACCGCTCAAGCGGAGTACCGATCGGGCTGTATTTTATTTCGATCCGTTCTCCGGGAATAGGATATGAAGGATGGTACATCAAATGCTGGCTAAAAGCCGGAAGACATAACATGCAGCAAAAAAGCAGAGGTAGAAAGGCAAATCTCATGTCGGGGAGTTTTGATTAAAAAAGAAATTGTAACGATTAATCGACGGCCGCTGGAATCATCTCGCTTGGTGGTTTGTTTTTTTGAACCACAAAAGATCACAAAAGGACACAAAAGGACACAATAGTTGTCTCGCTGAACTCTTTACCGTTTACTCTTTGGCTGCACGGATGCGGTTGACGAACATCTGCGCGGTACCTTCATTCACCGGAGCAATTTCATAAAACTGGCCGTCATCCATTTTTATAGTGGTTTCCTTTTTCTTCATCGCCAGCAACTCTTCGTTGAATTTTTCATTGTTCGAGGTGACGTTCATGATGCCCTGTTTGTAGCCGAAAAAATAATAAAAACCACTGGGTGATTTCAGGTAAACGTAGAACCTGTCATCCTCGTTGGTAGGCATCTTGAATTCGACATAACCTTCGATCATGCGATTGATAGTACTGCCGCCCACGCTGGCCAGGCCGATCTTCTGATCCGTGGAAACAAAAGACTGGTATTCGGCATTCCAGGTCATTTTCAGGTTGCTGAAAAATATCTCGTAAATGTTGGATTTTCCAGGCAATTCAAGCCCTGTGTTTTTCATTTTGCTCACGGCGCCGGTATAATCCTTGTCGTTCGGAACAAATTCGCGCAACGCCATTTCGTAATATCGGGAATCCTTTAAATAATCCACCACCTGTGCATCGAACCCGCTGGACTGGAAGTCGTTGGCAACGATCTTCAGCAGCTTGTCAGGTATGATAGCGTCGATCCCTGCCATCATGGTAAATGCCATATCTGTTTCGCCTGGTTCGGAGAAACCATCCATTTGCACATCGTTTTCAGGGAATTGGGTTTCCACTTTGCCGGCAGCGTCAATTTTGAGATACTTCAGGCCGGCGCCGATATTGATCTTACCTTCGGCCAGTATTTTCCCGGTTTTGTTGGAATAGCTCATGTGGTTTCCATAAACGGTGTTGGCTGTCATCCTGAGCGAATCACCGAAGTTGAATTGGTCGTTTCTGCGATCATATTTAAAAATGCCGGTTTTGTCGCCTTTGGCTTCCATGATGACGCGATCCTTTCTCAGGTGCAGGGGCCGCATGATCGTTGGGTACATTTTCGCTGACGTTTTGTTTACAAAAATGCCCGTTCGCAAAGGTTCGCCTTCGTAGTTTTTCGGGGTATCGTAGGTGATCGCCAGGTCATTTTTATCGCCGTCGAATTGTACGGAAAACCAGTGCCTGCCTGGGATATTGGGTGCATCGAGCCGTGCGAAGCCGCTAAAGGTCAGATTTTTAGATTCCGCGTTGAGATTGATCTTCCCACGGTATTCGGTTTTCTGATCGATATAAAAAGTATCGTTTTCGGTGACTTCGCCATCAGCTCTGGTTACGGTCTTTTTTTCACTCTGTTTTCCTTTACCTACCCTGGTTCCGATGATGTTTGCAAACTCAATCTCCTGTTTTCGTGTGCCGATGTTGTATTCATAAAATCCTGTTGCGCGGTAATCCTTTTTGCCCATCAGGTTTACAGTTGCGCGGTTGATGACGTGGTATTTGTTGGTGGTGTTGGCTACGATTTTCGCATCATAAAGCGTATCCATGATCCCGCCCTTGCTGATCTCGATGTTGCCATCGGAGGTGTAAATAAATGCATCGCATGTTTGAATAACGTCCACGCCGCCGATTTTCAACTCATTGGTTTTCAAATCGTAGAAAGCGGTTTCGCCCTTAAATTCCAGCGAATCCTTTTCCGGGTGTATGGATAGAAAGTTGCCCTTCCCGCCACTTTCGTTTTTAAATGTGATAGTCGATTCTTTCATATCCCACACGAAATCATTGAGCGAGGTTTTGTATTTATTGTAAGGCATTGTGGTTTGCAGCGAGTCTGAATTTGCCTTGATCCTGCCGATCTGCTCATCGAAATCCAAAGCCGCATTTACATTCCGGGTATCGAGTGCCAGGTCATCGAAGCCGATGGTTTTGACCTTCACGGTAGCCGTATCGGAAAAGGCGGAATAAGCTTTGAAAGAGATGAGGTTTGAGATCATGGTACCTTTTTCCCAGTCGAGCGTTCCGCGACCTTTCAAACCATCAGGGGTAAGGATGAGCAAACCTTCGAGGGTTGCATCGCCTTCTTTGAACAACTCAAAAGCTTTCTCCTTTGTGCGGATGTACATGCTGTCCTGATAGGGTTTCCAGTCGATGCTCACGTCCAGGCCGAGCGCTTGGGGCACTTCGACTTCACTTTCGCGGTCTTCGGCAAGGTCAAACCGTTCAGCGGTAGCGAGCATTTGTTTGGGTTTGAAAATGATGTCTTCCGAATTGATGTTGGCGCCGAGATATGAAATAGCGCCTTTACCCAACAATCCCTGGTTGCTCAGGTCGAGTTCGCCTTTGTATTGGCCTTTGGCTTGATAAGTCGGAAAACCCTTTTCAGGGGTTTTGGTGATAAACCCGAAAGAGTCATCTTCTTTTAGCACGATGGTTTCCCTGAACTCCGGGAAAATATCCGCCGAAACCAATTTTCCATTAAATTTCAAATCCTCCCTGCTAAAATTATCGAGGCTGTTGAAACTGAATTCGTCAAGCTGGAAATAAAAAGAATCGCGGCTATAGCTTCCTCCTTGCGTATCCGGGTAATCATAAAAGACATAGGAATTTTCTTTACTTTGGAAAGACGGAAAGATGGGAATATCCTGCAAACCGGCTTTGTTTAGAGGTGCGTCGATGAGCAACACCCCATTGGCATGTTCGATGCGGGAGCCGATGGACAAAGCGATTGGTCTGCCATCTTCGTCTTTAGCTTCGGAGGGTAGAAAAAAGTCGAAATAGCGGACGCTGTCCATTTCGATATGGTTTTTATCATAGGTGTATGAAAAGTCTTTTCCCGTAAGGGTGGAATAGCCCGCAAACACCTTCCCGTCAAAATCCATGTCGCGATTTTGTTTGAATATCACTTGTTGGAATAATGGCCTTACCGCTACACGTTGTTTTGCACTATATTGGATGGAAGCGACGCCATTTGCCGCGATGGTATTGTCTTTCAAAGACATGACGGCGTTGGTACTGTCCACCGAAGATACAATTTTCAACACATCGTAATCCACTTTGCCCTGTGCAGCATTGGCATAATGAAAAACCTTGTCTTTTACTTCGACGATCTGGTTGTCGCTGTCATAATTCACAAACCCTTTGGCGACGAGGTCATACAGCAAACTCTGGATGCTGGTGACATCAAACCGCGGGTTTAATTTATGTGCCAGGTTGTTGGCGCTTACCGTTGTGCCGGCCTCATCGGCATAAACTTTTAACGTAGCCAAAGGATTCGTGGTAGAAATATTCTGCAATCGACGATAATCTCCTTCCTCAAAATATTTCAGCGATTCGAAAACGACTTCCTTATTGGTTTTGGTAAACCCGATGCCTCGCTGGCCGAGCACGATCGAGTCGCTGTTCATGAACCAATCGATATTATCGACGTCGATATTGAACTGGTGGAGCGAGTTGAAAAAAGGATTCCGGTCGCTTCCGCGCTTGCCACGATTGAGGTTGAGCGCTTTTGCAGCAATGTCAAATTTGATATTTGCAGAAGGATGGTACAACGAATCCTGGTTGAAATACAAAGTAATCTCTGCCCGTTCGCATGCGATGCGCTCTCCCTTTCTGATGACAAAAAGCTCGGCGTTGGCGTTGAATTGCAGTTTCTGGTGGTCATCGAAAATAGTGATATTCGCTTTGTTGTCTTTGGTTCCGTACCCGTAAACTGTTGTTCCGTTCAGGCGAAAGCCGCCAATGTATTTGATACCTCCGCCGATGTTGTTGATCTCGAGTATGCGTTCCTTCGATTCAAATCGTGGAAACGATTCTTCGCCGGAATTGCTGGAAGCGACAATTTTGTCGGAAAACGTACCTTCGATGGCTCCATTGGGAAATAATTCAGGGTAATACAACATGACGGAATTCACTTCATAAATACTCTTTTTCACTTCGATTTCGTATTCCGACAATACGCAATGAATATCATCGCCCAGCCCGAATCTTTCCCAGTTTACTTTCCCGCCTTTGCCCTTCCATATTCCCTCGGTAGGAAGGTATGCGCCTGAAGTTCCGTAAATACAGATGGAGTCCTCCTTGCGGCTGCCATAGAGGTCGAGTTTTTGGAATGCAACACTGGGAATCTTATCTGAATACAGAAGCTGATAATTATCTGTTTTGGCAGTCCAGGTGACTCCGGAGGAAGAATACCGGATGGTGCTTTTGTCAAAAAAATCGTAGGAAAAATCAATGTAATCTTTGAATGGGGTCAGCCTTCTGTTTTCAATATCGGTGAGCATCTGGTCGAGTATCTTGTGCCATTCCACAAACCGCTGCGGGCCGTCTTCCAGTTTTTTAATCACCGGCAGGCATGCCATGTAACTGCTGAAATAGGGCTTGGCGGTCATTTTCTGGGTAAGCATCAGGTTGCCGGTTTTCCGGATCTGCTCGAATTCTTCCTGCGTGAATGCTCCGCCTTTGAAATTTTTTTCAAAATCCTTGTAAAGGTCTTCCATCTCCTTTTGTTTGCTGGAAGTCAAAAAAGCTTTGAGTTCATCCAGAAATTCGTTCTGGGTTTCAGAAAACTCAGACAACCGCTGCGCGTAGGGTTTTGAAATGAAAAAGATTACGAAAATTATCGAGATGTAAGTACGAATAGCCATATCGTTTTGAATATCGGTTTGTTAGTTTAAAATGAAGATCATTTGTCGAAATGACAGCACAACCAATTGTTTTTAATAAGGGTTGTCTGGTGAAAAAATCCTGAGTCGGAAGCTTCTTTTAACAATATTGTTTCGTCTTGTTTTAAAAAGCCCGAAACGATCAGTTTACCGTTTTCCGACAGCTTTTCATATAACGAGCCTAAGGAATCCAAAATTACATTCCGGTTGATGTTCGCCAGGATGATATCGAATTCCAGGCTGTCAATTTTTTCAAGGGTTCCGTGAACGACTTCGATGTTTTCAACTGCATTTTCCCGTGCATTTTCGATGGCATTTTCATAAGACTCCTGCTCGATATCCAGCGCTTTTACAGATCGTGCACCGAGCTTTGAAGCGAGAATAGCCAGGATGCCCGTTCCGCAACCAAAATCGAAAACCTGTTTGTTTTGAAAATCAATGTTTTTCATGGATTCCAGCATCATCATCGTGGTAGCGTGGTGGCCGGTGCCGAAGGCCATCTTCGGCGTTATGACGATCTCGCAAAGGGTGCCAGGAATCGGCTCGTGAAATGCGGCGCGGATGGCACAAAAGCCATCCACGACAATTGGTTCAAAGTTAGACTCCCACAGTTTATTCCAGTTCTGTGCTTTCAACAGTTTTTTCTGAAATGAAAAAGAAAGCGTTTTTTGAAGTTCAGCCAATCTTTCCTCCAGAGATTTCTCCGCCAAAGCCGCGGGCAGGTATGCATCCAGGCCGTAATGTTTTTCTTCAAAAGAATCGAAAGGCAATTCTCCGAGAAAAGCCAGGAGGATCTCTGCGTTTTGAGCGCTGGTGTTTATTTCATATTTGTAATAATCCATCAATTTGCATACACCTCTTTTTGAGAGGATTTTAAGGTGTTCATCATCAAGGAGGTCACTGTCATTGGGCCTACCCCGCCAGGCACCGGCGTGATAAAGCTGCATTTCGGAGCTACTTCATCGAATTTGACGTCGCCCGTCAGGCGGTAACCACTTTTACGGCTGGCATCTTCCACTCTGTTGATGCCCACATCGATCACCACGGCGCCTTCCTTCACCATGTCTGCTGTTACAAATTCGGGGATGCCCAGCGAAACGATCAGGATATCCGCGCGGCGAGCATGTGCGGGCAGGTCTTTGGTACGGCTGTGGCATAGCGTCACCGTAGCGTTTCCGGGATTGGCTTTTCGCGAAAGCAAAATGCTCGTCGGCGTACCGACGATATTGCTTCGACCCAACACGACGCACTCCTTGCCGGAAACTTCGATGTTGTATCGTTCGAGCATCTGCATGATCCCGTAGGGCGTGGCCGGAAGGTAACAGGGAAGCCCCTGCGCCATTCTCCCGAAGTTGACCGGATGGAAACCGTCCACGTCTTTGCGGGGGTCGATGGCCAGTGTGATCTTTTCTTCGTTGATGTGTTTTGGGAGCGGAAGCTGCACGATGAAACCGTCAATATCCGCGTCTTTATTGAGTTGGTCAACGATTTGGAGCACTTCGGCTTCTGTGGTGGAGGCATCCCGTTTTATCAAAGTGGATTTAAACCCCACCGTTTCACAGGATTTTACTTTGTTGCGAACGTAAACTTCGCTGGCAGGGTCGTCGCCGATCAGCACCGCTGCGAGGTGTGGAATCTTGCCGCCCTCCTTTTTGATCCGGGCTACTTCCACTGCAATTTCAGCTTTGATCGTTTTTGCAAGGGCATTCCCATCGATAAGTTGCATAGTCTGTTTGGTTTGAAATGATTTACTTTTTAAAATTGAAAGTTGTAAAGTTAAAAAAATAAAAAAGTCTATTGACCTGATTCCGTTTTAAAAAGTTTTTTGTAAAAATCCAGCAGTTTTTGGGATTCCTTTTCCCAGGTCAGCTCATTTGCTGCAATGGAACAATTCGTCGCCAATTTTTCATACAATGCTTTGTTTTCCAATAATTTATTAATGGCCACAGCGATGAGTGCGGGATCCAGACGGTCGATGAGGCAGGCCACTTCATACCTTTGATTTAGCTTCCGGTATTCCGGAAAATCCATGTGGATGGCAGGCACTCCGGCTTGTATGTAATCAAAGGCTTTGTTGGCCAGGGAGTAATAATAATTCTGGCTTTTTCCTTCCAGGAGATTGAGGCCGATCGTGGCCTTCAGCGTGACTTCCCACAGCTCCGCCGGTTTCAGAAAACCTTTGAAAACCACTTTGTGTTGCAGTTTTTTTTGCTCCACGCGATTGCGAAGGTCATCGGAGAGATCGCCTTCGCCTGCCAGCCACAGCACTGCTCCGCTGATCATTTCCATAGCATCGATGGCCTGTTCCAAACCACGTCCGGCATTCAAAGCGCCCTGGTAAAGAATGACGGCCGGTTGTTTCAGCGCTTTGGGCAGATCGTCGCGACAACTTTTGAAAGGAAGGTTCCGAATAACCGAAAATTTGGTTTTATACTTTTCAAAAAATATGTCCGATAAGCTTTCGCAAACGGTATAACAATATTTTAAACGCGGGATAATGAGTTTGCCTAAAGCCTCCCAAACTGATTTCACAAAAGGCCTTTCGATCACTTCCGGCACTTCGGTAAAATATTCATGCGCATCGTAAACGCAAATTTCACCTTTCATTTTGGCAACCAAAAATCCGGGCGCCAGCGTGTCGAGATCGATGCAACAAACGGCGTCGAATTTTGAAAAAAGGAGAAACCAAAACAGCCGGATATTAAATTCGATGTAAAACAACTTGCCTTTTTCAAAAAAACAATGGAGACGCAACTGCCCGTAATTTTCATCGGCCAGCGGAACGGAACTCTTTTTTTGCCGGCCAATGAGCCGGACGGAATAACCGGCCTGGCTGAGTGTGGAACAAATCCGCTTCATCCGCTGATCATAAACCAGGTCGTTGGTTACGGTAAAAAAGATGGTTTTCCGTTGCATGAAATTTTGAAGGTAAAGTAAACCGGGTTTAAGAGATTATTTCCAAACCAGTTTGTCATTTTCTTTTTCGAGAAATTTTTCATCGAGCAAATATTCCAAAACTTTCAGCACCCGGTTTTGATGTTTTGGAGAAAATGATTCCAACAACTCATCGACAGTGAGTTTATCTCTTTTCAGCAAGTTTTGCACTTTGATTTTGTAGCGCTCGAAATCCTCGCTGTCGGTATCTGTTTTCGCTCTTTCCAGACACACGTCGCAGATACCGCAATCACCGGCGTTTTTTTCATCAAAATAACTGAGCAGGGTTTTGCTGCGGCAGTTTTGGTTTTCGGCATAACCGATGGCCATTTTGATCCTTTGAGCTTGTCTTTCCTTGAGGAAATCATAGCTTTTTTTATCCAAATTGAGGTTGTCGCTGTCCAATCTTTCTACGAGTAGAGTGAGTTGAGGTTTGTCCTTTTGCGGTAGGTAAGCGATGATATTTTCTTTTTTCAGATTGGTAAAAAGCCGGTCCAGTTCTACAATGTTGGTTTTCAAAAATTTAGCAAGTTGGAATTCATTGATGTCAACGAGATGACTGAAAGCGCCCTGGTAAGTTCTCAAAATGGTTTTTATCAAAGGCTCGTATTTTTTATTCCTGAGTTGGTAATCGTACAGTTCTTCTTTGGTGACCATGATCTGCAATTTTGAAGGAATGTAAACCGCTTCGCTCATGGCGATGATGCCTTCCCGTTCCAGTATTTTGAGGCAATTGAAGGTTTTGATGACGTCAAACCCATAAGCTTTGCAAAAACCCGCCAGATCGAAATCAAAACTTTCTCCCATTCCGCTTCCGATGGCCAGTTGCAAAAAGCTGCCCAGCGCTTTATAAACCAGTTTGACCTCCTTCAATTCGGGGAAAGCCATTTCAAAGCGGTTTTCCAGATCCTGCCGGTCTCCGTCATTGTAAAGCAAAACAGCATAGGATTTCTGGCCGTCCCGCCCGGCTCTGCCCGCCTCCTGGAAATAGGCTTCGAGGCTGTCGGGAAGATCGAGGTGCACAACAATTCTGACATCGGGTTTGTCGATGCCCATTCCGAAAGCATTGGTAGCGACGATCACGCGGGTCTTGTCGTTGATCCAGTCGTCTTGTTTGGCGCTGCGTTGCTCGGCGGTGAGGCCTGCGTGATAATGATCTGCAACGATTCCTTTTCTGCTTAGAAACTGGGCGATGTCTTTGGTTTTCCTCCTGCTCCGGACATACGCCAGGCCGCAACCTTTTACTTTCGTAAAAATATCCACCAGTTTGTTGAGTTTGTTTTCTTCGTGCAAAACGACGTAGGCCAGGTTTTTCCGTTCAAAGCTTTTTTTAATGACATGGCGTTCCCGGAATTCCAGCTTTTCCTGGATGTCCTGAACAACTTCGGAAGTAGCGGTTGCAGTAAGCGCCAATGCCGACGTGTCGGGCATCAATTCCCGGATATCTGCAATTTTCAGGTAAGGCGGCCGGAAATCATAACCCCACTGAGAGATGCAATGCGCTTCGTCGATCGCAAGGAGGTTGACATTCATTTTTTTGATCCGCTCGATGGCAAGTTCGGTGGTCAATCGTTCAGGAGAGAGATAAAGGATTTTGATGTTCCCATAAATGCAATTATCCAGGATATAATCGATCTCCCGGAAGTTCATTCCCGAATAAATTGCTTCGGCGTTGATCCCCCTTTTTTTTAGGTTAAAAACCTGGTCTTTCATCAGGGCGATGAGCGGTGAAACAACGAGGCAGATGCCAGGCTGGCACAGCGCAGGCACTTGGAAACAAAGTGATTTTCCACCTCCGGTGGGCAACAAAGCCAGGGTGTCTTTTCCTTTCAAAACCGAATTGATGATGTCTTCCTGCAAAGGCCTGAAACTGCTGAATCCCCAGTACTTTTGGAGCACATCATAAGCTGAAGACATGTCTGGCTGCATTGCATTTACCTTTGTGTAAAGAAACGGATTACTTCCGTAAAGTTAAGGTAAAAGGAGTTATTCAAAAAAAGAAAGCGTTTAAGAATCAACTCCTTAAACGCTTTGAATAATTTTTTAAAAAAATGGGTATCCTGGCGAAGTGTGTTTAAAAACTCATCATAAAATATTTGTACCCGTTGGTGTGTGCCATTGTGGAATAATCCCCAAGGTTGACGCTGAGCGTGACGCCCATAAAGAAAAACCAGTCTTTCTTTTTAGGGTTTCCACGAACCCGCTCAACGGGATTGCCCAAAGCCTTTGGAGTGACGCCGTGGTATTCGGCTTCGCGGTACGACAAAGCTGCTGCTACCGGATTTGAAGCTGCAAGTGCATCGAGATCAGGGTAATGGCCGCTGACATCATCGAGATAGTCCGTGAAAGTTTTGCGAAAGCCTACCTCAAAACCGATGTTACTGCGGTTGTTGATGTTAAACTTCGTTCCGATCCCCATAGGAATTGCGAGTTGCACGAGGCTGTATGGCTTAACAGAACTGCCTTCCAGGTGCTGGCCTTCGGTTCCTATCTTTTGCAGGTTATATTTATTTCCTTCAAATTCGGTAGTCGGGTTGAAATGAAAAACGGAAAGACCGCCGAAAATATAAACCGCAGCCACCTTGTTGTTTCTCAGGTCATAAGGAATGAAGTTGAACTCGCCGATCGCCGCCAGTTCATATATCTTGGATCGAAAATTCAGGTTGCGCTTTCGCAGTTCGCTTGGAGAATCCGAATTCAGGTCATTGCCGGAAATCTGGCCGTGGGAAATCGCGAGTCTTCCTGAAAAGTGGCGGTTTAAATTCATGCGAACAAACAACCCGCAGGCTAAATTGTATTCTTCGGGAACCAGATGCACCGGCTGTAGGTCTCCGAAATAATTGGATATTCCTGTAAATCCGCCTATTTCAAAATATTGTGCTTTAGAAGTTCCGGTAAAAACAATGCAAATGATAAAAACGGAAAGTAACTGCTTCATAAAATCGTGTTGATTAAGTTTCAAAAAAGGTTATGCTTATCAGAATTAGAATTCCTGATATTGGGGGAGAGATTTTTTCAGACAGGGGTTTCGTTGTGGCTTTTGGATTTTTTTTGATCAGAGGGTGCGGGAGAAAAAATAATCCAAGCCATTTTATCCACATTCAAAAAGGATTCCAACTTTTCAGAGGCGAGGTGTGTGGAAGACTGTCATTTACAGGGAAAGTATAATTTTTGCGGAGCTTTAGTTGTCACAAAAATCAAAGAGGCGATAGTTGCATTGTTGATTAAGGCAGGAAAGAGAAACCGGGGAAATCACAAGAGGCGGAATTTGCTATGAAATTCCGCCTCTTGTTTATAAAAACAAGCTATAGTATTCGATTAGAAGTTGTTGTAACAACCTTTTTTCCTGCCTCGGAGTTTTGTGCGGCTTCCCACCAAACCATTGTCGATAAAATTGTAAGAAAGGGAGAAACCGAGTATCAGGTACCAGTCGCTGACTGCATCATTACCGCGTTGTGATCCGCCGCTTACAGGATGTCCCGATCGATTGGCGAGGGCAGCAGCCAGCGAGCCATTGCCCGCGATGAGTAGCTCTTCGTCCACGTAATTTCCGCTGACGTCATCGAGGTAGTCGGTAAATGTTTTGCGGAAACCCAGTTCAACACCGAGGTTCCATTGGTCGTTGATCGCATACTTCAATCCTCCGCCAAAGGGAACGGAGAAGGCGAGGAGGCTGTACTTAGCAGGAAACCCCTGCATGCCCTGCCCTTCCGTGCCAAGCGGTTGCAATTCGATCCATTCGTTATCATAAAAAGTCCTCGGATTGAAATGCA
Source organism: uncultured Saprospiraceae bacterium (assembly GCA_964551455.1). GTDB lineage: Bacteria > Bacteroidota > Bacteroidia > Chitinophagales > Saprospiraceae > JAHDHW01. The sequence continues at coordinate 6,828 of CAZKDA010000058.1, read as the reverse complement.
ATCCGGCAACCCCGATGAAGAGATAGGGTGTGAAAACACGCTCTAGGGCATAGGGTTGATACCCCAGGATATTCCATTCGGCAGTGAGTGCAAATTCGAGGAAATTGGATTTAAAGCTGAGGTTGCGGCTTCTAAACTCCTCCGCATCGTCTCCGGAAATGGTTCCGTAAGTCAAGCCCAATTTTGCAGCAAAGAAGTTGTTGATGTTATATCTTCCGAATCCTCCGAACGCTGCATGGAATTTACCGACGCTGGTTCTGAGGTTGGAAGGTGACAGATCTCCCTGGTACGAGGAAACACCAGCCATAATACCGGCTTCAAACTGCGACCAAAGCAAAACTGGAGATAGCAAAAATAAGATAAGTAAGATTCGTTTCATAAATAAAACTTTACAAGTCATAGGAAATAGGTTACTCTACGGGGGTGCATTTTCTAACACAAATATAGGGAATTAGATTCAATGAATCCGAAAAAATCATTGATAGTAAATTTAAGAACCTTCGTCTCATCCAATCAAAGGCTTGGTCTATATTTTAAAATCTTAAAACACAAATTATTCGATTCCCGTTATATTTGTGATATTTTTGCAGAATATTAATAAAAATTTTAACATCATTTTCAATTAAATCAATCAATAATGAAAATCAAATTTAGTTTGCTGTTCATCTTCCTGTTCGTTTCAACTTTTATGATCGCACAGGATAATGTACCAAAAGACTGGTTCCATTTAGACCCGGCTACCGATAATGTCCCAGGCACGAAATCAAAAATGACTTACGAAAAACTCCTGCAAGGCAAAGAATCAAAAACAGTGATAGTAGCTGTAATTGATTCCGGTGTCGATTACGAACACGAAGACCTGAAAGACATCATGTGGGTGAACGAAGGCGAAATTCCCGGAAATGGAATTGATGACGATAACAACGGTTATATCGACGATATTCATGGCTGGAATTTCATCGGCGGCAAAGATGGAAAAAACATCCACCATGAATCGCTGGAATTGAGCCGTCTGGTAGCTAAATATAACAAAAAATACGAAAACGTTGATGAATCCAAACTTTCAAAAAAGGAAAAGAAAGAATATGAGAAATACCAGAAAATGAAAGAGGAGATCAGCGAGGAACGCAATAAAGTCCACCAGCAATCCATGGGAGTAATGATGTATGCCGAAACCCTCGAAACGCTGAAAAAGCTCACCGGCAAAGATAACTTCACGCTGGAAGACCTGGAAAAGATCGAATCTGATGATGATATGGTCAAACAATCCATTGAAATGGTCAGCGCTACGCTGTCAAAAGGATATTCTATCGAAGAACTGGAAAGTGAATTGGGCGGTGCAAAAGAATATTTTGAAACCCGCCTCAATTATTACTACAACCCTGAATACGACCCAAGACACATCGTCGGAGATGATTATTCCAATCCGGATCAAAGGAATTACGGAAACAATGACGTCAAAGGCCCGGATGCAAATCACGGTACTCACGTCGCAGGTATCATCGGCGCTCAAAGAAATAACGGTGTCGGCATGGATGGCATCGCTGACAATGTGCGGATCATGTCTGTACGTTGTGTTCCCGATGGTGATGAAAGGGATAAAGACGTGGCAAATGCCATCAGGTACGCCGTCGATAATGGCGCTCAAATTATCAACATGAGCTTTGGTAAAAGTTATTCATGGGATAAAGATGTTGTGGACAGGGCCGTAAAATACGCCGAAAAGCACGATGTGCTGCTGGTGCACGCCGCCGGAAATGACGGCAGCAACAACGATACAGGAAACAATTTCCCGAATGACAATTTTGCCAAAAAAGGATTGTTCAAACCCAAAAAATCCAAAGTATGGCTCGAAGTAGGGGCTTTAAACTGGAAAGGCGGTGAAAACAGCGCTGCTTCATTTTCCAACTACGGAAAAGAAAATGTCGATGTTTTTGCTCCGGGTGTTCAGATCTATTCTACCACGGTTGGCAGCGAATACGCCAGCTACCAGGGTACCAGCATGGCTTCACCGGTCGTTGCCGGAATTGCCGCGTTACTCCGTTCCTATTTCCCGGAACTCACTGCCAAACAAGTGAAAGCGGTCATCATGGAAAGCGCCACGCCGCAAAACAATATGGTGATCAAACCCGGAACCAAAGATGAAAAAGTGAAGTTCAGCGAATTGTCTGTCTCCGGAGGTATCATCAACGCTTACAAAGCCGTTGAAACTGCCAACGAGACAAAAGGCAAAAAGAAGATCAAAAAAGGAGCTTCTAACTCAACCGGTAAAAAAGCCGCAGATTCTGACAAAGCTAAAAAAGGCAAAGCGTAAGGTTAGTGGTTTCCCGATTTCATCGGGATCTACGCTTCGCTGCGAAGTGGTTAGGTTAGGTTGATTAAGTTATTAGAAACCAGAAACTTTTCAAATTAGCAAATTAGCAAATTAGCAAATCAGCAAATTAGCAAATAAAAAAAAACGCCGACGATTGTATCGACGGCGTTTTTTTGTTTGGTTGTTTTTCCTCGCTGAAAAAATCACAGGATCACCACTTCCTGAATAAATTCTTCGCCCAGTTTTTCATTGATGATGTTTTTAATCTTTTCCCTTCCGAGGCTGAGTTCCTGTTTGAGCGGCGATGAATTGAGGGTTACAAATAATTTATTGCGTCGGATGACAATATCTTTCGTGTAACGATTGATGCCCGGCCCCATGAGCGATTCCCACAGGCCTTTCACTTTGGTTTGATTCAACCTCGATTCCAGCTTGTATGCTTTCAGCATATCCTTCAACACTTCATTTATTTTCTGGTCATTGTGTCGTTTCATTGGAATTGATTGTTTTTGAAAATTAAGATCAGCCGACCACCTTTCCCGAATCAATGATAAACTTTTTAAAGTTAACATCAAAATTTTCCAAGATCTGCCCTACCCTGTTTTCATACATATCGGTAATAAAAATTTGCCCGAACTTATTTTCCATCAGCAATCCGATCAGATGTTCTACCCTGTGCCGGTCCAGTTTGTCAAAAATATCGTCCAGCAAAAGTATGGGCGAAGTTCCTTTTTTAATGCGCAACAATTCATACTGTGCCAACTTGAGCGCCAAAATATACGATTTCATCTGTCCCTGCGACGCAAAATCTTTCAGCGAATGACCGCGAAAACTGAATTTGAGATCATCCCGGTGAATGCCACAGGTCGTGCGTTGAAGGATGCTATCCTTTTGAAGGTTTTCAGCGAGCAATTCAGAAAGGCTTTTATTGGAAAGTTGAGAATTGTATTCACAACTCACCCTTTCCTGGTTTCCGGAAATAATTTTGTAATATTTTTCAAAAACCGGGGAAAAGTCATTCAGGAATTCGCTTCGCTTTTCAAAGATCATTTCCGAAGGTTCGAGCAGTTGAAAATTGTATGATTCGATCAGCGGGAGATCAAAGGTTCTGCCGGCAGCAAATTGCTTCAGCGCTGAATTGCGCTGTTTCAGCACCTTGTTGTAAGTAATCAGCGCCGAAAGATACGCAGGTTCGAGTTGGGAAAGGGTGTTGTCCAAAAATCTCCGGCGTGTTTCGCTTCCTTCCGTGATGAGTTGCGTATCGTCGGGCACGATCATCACCACCGGCAGCAGGCCGATGTGTTCCATCAGTTTTTTGTAAGCAACCTTGTTTCGTTCCATCACCTTTTGGTTTCCGGGAATTACTTTGGCCACAATTTTTTCTTTTTTCTTATTCAAAACGAACAGCCCTTCCAACCTGAAAAAATCACCGTCGTGGATCACCAGCTTGCGGTCGTTTATGTTGAAATAACTTTTGCACATACACAAATAATAGATGGCCTCCAGGAGGTTGGTTTTGCCCATTCCGTTTTTTCCCACAAAACAATTGACCTGTTCTGAAAATTGCAGTGATTGCGAACTGTAATTTTTGAAATTCGAGAGTTTTAATTCTTTGAGATACAAACGGAAAAGGCGCTTTTTGGATTCAGAAAATTTGGATTGTGGGATTCGCTCACCTTAGAATATTGAAAAACCAAAGATATACATCAAACCGGATAGTTTTGTGTAAATCCAACAAAATACCCCGAACCAGATCGCAGCTAAATTTAGGAAAACCTTGCGGTTTGAGGTATATGCCGCACCTGGTGAGTTTTGGGAATGCACAAAACTCGCCGGATGCGGTATAGCGAAAGGCGCTCACTCCGCAACAGGATCGATCTTATTTTGTTTACCAAAATGTTCGTTGAATATACGCGTTACCGCAATTGTCATCGCTTTGAATAATCAAAGATTAAACTGTATATTTGGCGCATTATTCAGCCAGAAAAGTTAGAAAATACACGGTTTCAAAATATGAAAACAGAAGTGCAAAAATCTAAGTCCGGGACAAAAACCAAAAAATCTTTCGGCAAAGAAATTTACCTGCATTGGTACGAGGTAATGCTGCGTATCCGGAGGTTTGAAGAACGCACGCTGATGGCCTACGGCCAGCAAAAGATCAGGGGGTTTTGCCACGTCTATATCGGCCAGGAAGCCGTGGCAGCAGGTATGACCACCGCGATCCGCCCGGAAGATGCCGTGATTACCGCTTACCGGCAACACGGAACGGCCATTTCGAGAGGGATCAGCACCAAAGCCTGTATGGCTGAGTTGTTCGGCAAATCTACAGGTGTCGTGCAAGGTAAAGGCGGTTCGATGCACTTTTTCTCAAAAGAAAAAAGATTTTTTGGCGGCAACGGCATCGTCGGCGCTCAAATCCCGATCGGAACCGGGATCGCCTTTGCGGAAAAATACAAGGGTACCGATAATATTTGCGTCACCATGTTCGGCGATGGAGCAGCCAGGCAGGGGGCTTTGTACGAATCTTTCAATATGGCCATGACCTGGAAATTGCCCGTGCTTTACATCTGCGAAAACAATCATTATGCTATGGGTACTTCCGTAGAGCGCACCAGCAATATTAAAGACATTTACAAGATCGGCCTGGCTTTCGATATGCCCAGCGAAGCCGCTGATGGCATGAATCCCGAATCCGTTCACAACGCACTTACAAAAGCTGCCGAACACGTTCGATCCGGGAAAGGCCCTTTTTTCCTCGAGATCAAAACCTACCGGTACAAAGGCCACTCCGTATCGGATCCGGCGAAGTATCGCACCAAAGAAGAATTGCAGGAATACATGGATCAAGACCCTGTGAAACAAACGGAGCTTAAAATCCTGAAAAATAAGATCGCTTCGGAAGATGAGATCAAAAGAATAAAAGAAAAGATCAAAAAGGAGATCGAGGAAGCCGTTAAGTTTGCTGAAGAATCTCCGCTGCCCGATCCGTCGGAATTATATACCCACAATTATACACAGGAGGATTATCCGTTTGTAACCTGATTTTTTGTGTTTAGAAAACTTTACAAAAGTGAAACAGGAATATCTGCGTTGCGTTCCTCTTTTTGGTTAACGACCGGCAAATTTGAAGACCAACGCAAAACCGCTCAACCATTCTTTACCGCTGCAAACCATTGCCAAACAATCATCATTTGAATTTTCAGTCAAAAACTACATTAAATTAAAAGATTCTTTATTTTTGCGTGACTTTTTGAAAAGCGCCGGATTTTCCCTTGATTTTATCCCGGAAATAAACTTAAAATTTTAAAATGGCCCGAAGAAGAAATCCAAAAAAGAGTGATGAAACTTTAGTGAACCTCGTTGAAGCCAGAGACCAGGCTCAGAGTTTTCTTGAAAAAAACCAAAAAGCGATCTTTGGCGGCCTGGTTGCCTTTGTGGTGATCGTTGGCGGTTTGTTTGCTTATTTTTTCATGTACAAAGCTCCCCGTGAAATTGAAAGCCAAAAGCAAATGCGGCAGGCGCAGATTCAGTTTGAGCGCGATTCTTTTGCGCTGGCGCTGACCAACCCTGGGGGCGGGTACATTGGTTTTCTGGACATCATCGACAATTACGGCGGAACCAAAGCAGCAAACCTGGCGAATTATTACGCGGGAATTTCTTACCTGAATCTCGGACAATACGACGCCGCCATTGAATACCTCAATGACTTTAGCCCTAAAGAAAACGTATTGGAGATCACCAAAATGGGCGCTCTGGCTGCCGCTCATGGCGAATTGGGCGAATTGGACAAAGCCATCAGCTTTTATAAAAAAGCCATCAGCGCCGGTGACAATGAATTCCTTAGAGCCTATTACCTCAAACTCCTCGGTATGCTGTACGAAAAGCAGGAGAATTACGCCGATGCCAAAAAACAATACGAAGAAATAAAAACCAAATATCCCGAAAGTACCCAAGCTACCGACATCGATAAATTCATCGCCAGGGTGGAAGCAAAACTTTAGATTTAAAAAATTTATTCGCTATAAAAAATGCGTCATTCGGAATTTTCGGAATGACGCATTTTTTTTGCTGGGTCTTTGTCGATGCTCAACTCACTACCACTTTCCCTCCCGTAAACTTTTCAGATTGCAGATCAACCACCCGCCCGACCCTATCATGCGGGTCATACGGGCGGGCCTCGATCCAATATATCCCCGACGGCCATCCAGAAGTGGACACCACAATATTTGAATTCGCATTAGTTGAATATCTTTCAACACCTAAAAAGTCGATGATCCTGATCGCATATTTTCCTTCCTGCAATTCAATCGTAAATTGAGATTTCGCAGGATTGGGATATACCTTCATGCTGAAAGCATCCTTTTCAGCATCGGCCTTCATCGCCTCAGTCTCTTCAACATCATCTTTCTTGTTGGTTGGCAAAGCCAATAGGTGACATAATGGTTACCACAGATTAAAGTTCAGGGAAAAGGACAAAGCTTTTCATAAAACAGAGTTTTACGCACACTATGACG
>CAZKDA010000057.1:6560-23391 GCA_964551455.1 uncultured Saprospiraceae bacterium | reverse complement strand
CTTTGTCGCGGTTTTCAAAAACGAAATTTACCGAATCCGCAACGACATCCATGTGCGCCTGGGTATATACCCTTCGCGGAATGGTCAGCCGGACTAATTCCAACTCAGGGTAATTATGCTCCCCGGTTGTCATATCCCTTCCGGCGGAAACGATGCCTCGCTCCATAGCTCTAACCCCCGAATCGACATACACTGCAGAGGCTAGCGCCTGAGCTGGAAAATGATCCTGTGGGATATGCGGAAGAAATTTCTTAGCATTCAAAAACACGCCGTGAGTTCCTATAGGAGTAACGATCGGAATGCCTGCTTTGAGTAGCTTCTGTCCAAGATAATGTACCTGACCGACCCTTGCCTTGATATGCTCGTCAGCAACCGATTCCACAATTCCCACAGCGAGCGCTCCCATATCCCTTCCGGCCATTCCTCCGTAGGTGTGCAGCCCTTCATACACAACGACGAGGTTGCGGGCTTCTTCGTAAATGTCATAATCGTTTACGGCTAAAAAACCGCCGATATTTACAAGCGCATCTTTTTTGGCGCTCATGGTGGCGATATCCGTCAGGTCGCAAATTTCCCTTACAATTTCCGCTACGCTTTTATTTTGATACCCTTCTTCGAGTTGCTGTATCATGTAGGCATTTTCAGCGACCCTTGTCATATCATGCATGATTTTGATATCGTATTTCCGGGAAAGCACATGCACCGCTTTCAGGTTGCTCATGGATATCGGTTGCCCGCCGGCCATGTTTACCGTTGTGGCGATGCAGATGTAAGGGATTTTCTGAGCCCCCACTTTCAGGATCAGGTCTTCATATTTCTGAAGATCGACATTCCCTTTAAACTTAAAGTTGCTGTCGGGATCGTGCGCTTCATCCGTGATGACGTCAACGAATGTCCCGCCCGCCAATTCCTGGTGCAGGCGGGTTGTTGTAAAATACATATTCCCCGGTACGAAATCGCCCTGCTTTATGAGGATTTTTGAGATCAGGTGCTCCGCCGCTCTTCCCTGGTGTGTGGGAATGACGTATTTGTAGCCGTAATATTTTTGAATGGTTTCCTCCATGTGGTAAAAATCCTTGCTGCCGGCATAGGCTTCATCTCCAGTCATCATCTGTGCCCATTGCCTGTCGCTCATCGCGGATGTGCCGCTGTCGGTGAGCAGGTCGATATACACATTTTCTGATTTCAACAGAAAGGTGTTATAACCTGCTTCTTTGATATAATGCTTCCGTTGTTCGGCAGTGGTCATAAAAATCGGCTCCACTACTTTGATTTTGTAAGGTTCTGCCCAGGCTCTTTTTTTTGTTCTCATTTTTCAATCGATATTTTTAATAATTATCCGCAACTTGAGTTAGTTAAACTGCTCATTGGCAGTGCGTGACCGAGCATTTAAATATATCCAGGTTACGTTTCAAACCGGATATTAAAACAATGGTCATTGGCTGACTAAAGCTACAAAGAAGATTATACATTTTATCAAAACTGATCATTTTCCAATACTATTTTCACAACCTTGCTTTGCACTGGCTTTGAAAGTGTTAGTTTCCATTCCACTAAGTAAAGAAAGGTACTAAAGCAGCCCGCATTGTTCGGGCCGGGCAACGGACGTTTCGACCTACCACCATTGCCCAGCAATTTTCACAACCAGCCAAGCGATAACCCATCCATATTTTACTTATGACGAAAGCGGTTACAACTCCTCTGCCTGTACCATTTGAAAAAAGATCTGGCTGATGCGCCCTGAAAAATGGTTTAAAGACTATTGAAAAAAGCCCTCAGCAACTGTCTCCTTGTCTTTCGGAACCAACGGTGGCCCGGTCTCAAAATCAACGTAGCTGTCCACTCCGCTTTTCAGGGATCGTCCCCTGGAAACAATAAACCAGGTAAGCGGTATCACCCCGCCAAAAAGGAACAGAGTAGCACCAATGCCCCGGAGCCACGTCAGGGTTTCGAAAGCAGTGCCGGTTATAAAATCATTGGAACGCGCAAACCAGAATCCCTGATCCAGCACAGCTTTGAACTGGATAGCGCCTGCCGGAAACAAATCCAGGATGACCATTAACATCAGTCCGATATTGATAGCCCAAAACGATAGCCTGACTACTTCTCCGTTCCAGCGGATCGGATTGATCAATAACTTGGAAGCGAAAAGCAAAGCGGCTAGCGAGATGTTTCCGTAAACCCCCATCAATGCAGCATGGGCGTGATTGATCGTAAGATAGGTGCCATGCTCGAAGTAGTTCATGATCGGCAAATTGACGATAATACCCATTACTCCGGCTCCGAAGAAATTCCAGAAATTCACGGCAATAAGGAATAAAAACACTTCGGGAAATGCAAAATCCCCGATATTACGCGTGGTGATTCTTTTCCCGTTTTCTCCGTTCAACGACAGCATCGGCATATTTTTAAACCTCCAGGCTTCCACCGTCAGCAGGATCAGCGGTACAAACTGCAAGGTCGAAAACACACTGCCCAGAGCCATGGTGGCCACTGGCTTGGCATTCCAGTAAAAATTGTGAGAAATGCCCAGCAATCCCGTGCCGAGGAATAACAAAGTGGCAATATAAACCACCCGTATCGCAGCCTGCCGGCTCACCAATCCCATCAGCACCATCAGGTAGCTGACAATGACCGTTATAAATACTTCAAAAAACGCCTCCACCCACATGTGGATGACCATCCATCTCCAAAAATCGGCGATGACAAAATTCGTTTCCGGCCGAGCCACAAAGCCCGAAAGGAAAAGCAACGGGATACCAATCACCGAGTACATGATCCAGTTGGGTAGGTTCCAGGGTTGCCCTTTGATGAAGGCTGGTTTTACCCCGCGGTAAACGATAATCCCCCACAGCACAAATATGACCATCAGCAACACCTGGTAAATTTTCCCGAAATCAACATACTCCCAGCCCTGGTGCCCAAGCCAATACCACCAATCTCCCAACAAGCCTTTTGGCCCCATTACCATTCCCGATAAAGAACCGCCTACTAAAATAAATACCAGTACAAACAGCAGGTTGATCAAGCCCAATTGGCCTTTCACATCTTGTTTTGACAATATGGGCAGGATGAAGATCGAGGAAGCGATCCAGCAAGTCGAAATCCAATAAAGCGAAAGCATCAGATGCCAACTGCGACTGATGGTGATGGGGATCTCGCCGTTTACTGAAATTCCGAAAAATCCTAAAAAGTCAACGAATTCATTCAGGGTCACCACACCGCTCAGTACCTGGAGCAGAAAAAGCAAAATGGCTACATAAAAGAATTTGAAGGAAGCCCGCTGGGTTTTGGTCGGCGAAAAATTATTGATTTGCCCGGAGGTCAAAAAACCGCTGGTACCCTGCTTGAAAAATTTGTTGGGCAACTGGTTATACTGGCCAATAAAATACAACACCACCCCACAGGCCAGCACAAAACCCAACAGCCCGAGCACACTCCATAAAATAACAGGCGAAGTTGGATTATTGCCCGCATCAGGATCGTAAGGCCAGTTGTGGGTATAACTAAAAGCTGCACCGGGCCGCTTTACACTGCAAACCCATGCTCCCCAAAAGAAAAAATCGCTTAAATCGGAGATCTCCTGCCGGTCAGTGATATAACCCGGAGGGGGAAAAGATGTATCCGTGTTGGCATCAATGAAAATATCCGTGTAATATTTTCTTAATCCCTTCAAGGCATAAGTCTGCGCATCGGATAATATCACAATGTTCTCTTTTTCGTCATAGCGGTTTTCCTTGACTTCCTCCTTGACGGTTTCGCCGATGATCTTCAATTCCATATCGGTGGGGGCTCTTCCGTTTTCCTTTTTGAATTCTTGTGCATGGTATTCTTTCATCAGCAGCACGACCTGATGCAATGCTTCTGCGGTATAATCAGGCCCCCTTTGAGCACCATCTCCGAAATATGACCCATATTCCATCAGGGCATATTTGTGAAACACCTCCTGCCCGTCTTCAATCACTAACTTGGTGATCAGGTTTTCACCGGTACTTGTCCTGAAACCGGTCATGGGAGGTGCATCCATATACGTCTGATAGCCGATCATCCCGACTCCCGCCAGACTGATGATTAGGATGAACAATAGCGGTCCCCACCAGTTTTTGGTTTGCATGAAATAATTGAGGCTTCGTTTGGTGTTTTTGTGGAATAAATTTTCTTCATTCATGGGATTGGTATTTTGATAAAGGTGAATAAATAACTGGCAATGATACCGGTTATGTTGTTAACGGCAATTCAAAAGGAAATGAAAAACTGAATTTCATTTCCTTTTTCTTTTGAATGGCCGCTTGCACCTGCCTTACTCCGTTCAGCAGGCAGGGCCGATTGATGGAAGTTTAAACAAGCTCTAAACTTCGTATTATAAAATTACATCTGAGTGCACGAACACTCAATGATGTAAAACATGCAGGAATATGTTTTTAAACATATTGGCTGGAACGTTAAAGGTGAGAATGGCAGGTTACCTGCCAAAAAAGCTGATGTTTTGCAGGGCTTTCAGGTTGTTGATCCTGATCGTTCTTTGGTTGATTTCAATCAGGTTTTCTTTGGCAAAAGCAGAAAGTACTCTGATGGCATTGGCGGTGGTCATATTGGCAAGGGCGGCCAGGTCAGCGCGTTTTAGAGATACATTCAAAGCCCCGCTTTCCGGGAAGGTTCCATAAATATCGTGGACCATCATCAGTGCGTCTGCCATACGTGCCCTGACGTGTTTTTGAGTGAGATTGATGAGGCGCATTTCCGCTTCATTAAGAGCGTTTGCGAAGGCATGGATCACTTTGAACGCCAGGTGGCTGTTATTGCTGATCAACGTAAAAAAATCGTTTTTATCAACTACGCAGATAGAAACATCTTCGAGCGCTGTGGCTGAGGTGAGGTAATTATATTCTCCCATAAAAGCTTCAAAGCCAATAAAATCAACCGGCTTTTTTAAGCCTACAATTTGTTCGTTACCACTTAGCCCGGTACGGGTGATTTTTACTTTCCCCTTGTTCAAACACAATAGCCCCTGAGGTTTGTTACCTTCTTTAAAAATGATTTCCCCGGTTTTGTATTCAACGGCATATCTGTTTTTGTCCATCTGTGCCAGTTCAGCCGGGTTCAATTCACTGAGAAGGGAAAGCTTTCTTTTTTGACAACTGATGCATGAACCTTTGCATTTTTCCGGCATCCTACTACAATTATTGAAATTATTCATGGGCAGCTTACATTTATAAATCTCTATTTTCCCATTCCGCATACGAACTGGCGGTTTCATATAGCTTCATTCCACAAAGTTCAACCTCTTCGGGCAGTTCGTTTTGGATACTTTGTACATATTCCAGCAACAGGTTTTCACAGGTTGGCTGGAAGGGAGTCAATTTCAATTTTTGGTTTACTTTTTTCAGGGCGGCAATGGTTTCTGATGGCGTCTGCTCGTTGAGCACCAGAGCATGGTCATACACAAGCAGGATCTTTTCTTTTACCAATGCTTTCAATTGTTTGAAGTCCATAACCATACCGTCTTTTGGATGTCCCGGTTGTTGTTTTGGCTTTCCTGAAATGGTAACGTACAAGCGATAAGAATGCCCGTGAATATTCCGGCAATCACCGTCATAATTCCATAGGGCATGAGCCATTTCAAAACTGAAAACTTTTGTGACCCTGAGTGTTGTGTTCATAAATCCCCGTCATCTTTCTGGTTTACCAATGCCTGTTCCTTTGTAGTTTCGGCCTGTTCGAAATGCGAGGTAAAATGCCTTAAAAAAGGCGGCTGATAGGTAATCCGGTACCCTGCGGTCTGCTCTCTTTCTTTCAATAATTCCGCAAAAGTTTCCACAACATAATCAATATGGCTTTGGGTGTAAACCCTTCGGGGAATAGCGAGGCGAACAAGTTCCATCGGAGCAGGGATAAACCGGCCATGTTCATCATTTTTTCCGAACATCACCGAGCCGATCTCGCAGCTTCGGATGCCGCTTTTCAGGTACAGCTCGCACACCAACGCTTGCCCGGGAAATTGCTCAGGCGGGATATGAGGATAAAAGGCTTTTGCATCGATATAAACCGCATGCCCTCCCACCGGGCGGATGATCGGCACGCCCATTTCATGCAGTTTGTTACCCAGATACGTAGTGCTTTTGATCCGGTAATGTAAGTAATCGGGGTCAAAAACTTCCTGCAAGCCAATGGCGATAGCTTCCATATCCCTACCGGACAATCCGCCGTATGTGGAATACCCTTCGGTAATGATGAGCACGGTGCGGCATTTCAGGGCGAGTTCGAGGTCTTTGAGTGCCAAAAAACCTCCCATATTTACAAGGGCATCTTTTTTAGCGCTCATGATGCAGCCATCTGCGAGCGAAAACATTTCCCTAGCAATTTCGCGATAGGTTTTGTTTTTATAGCCTGTTTCCCTGTGGTGGATGAAATAGGCATTTTCGGCAATCCGGCAGGCATCCAGAATGAATAGAATATTGTGTTGTTTACAAATCCCGGATACTTCTTTGGCGTTTTGCATGCTCACCGGTTGCCCGCCACCGCTGTTGTTTGTCACAGTGAGAATGACCGCTCCTACATTTTCCGCGTCGTACTTTTCGATATTTTTCAAAAGTTGTTGCGTATCCATATTGCCCTTGAAAGGATGAACGGCATCCGGGATACGGCCTTCCTCCACCAGGCAATCGATTGCTGTTGCCTTTGAGAATTCGATGTTCGCCCTTGTGGTATCGAAATGCGTGTTGCTGAGAAAAACTTTGCCGGGGCCTCCCAGATGGTTATACAGCAAATGCTCTGCAGCGCGCCCCTGATGCGTAGGTAAAATGTATGGATATCCTGTCAGGCTCAGAACTTCCTTTTCCATCCGCTTCCAGCTTCTTGCTCCCGCATAGCTTTCGTCCCCCCGCATAATTCCTGCCCACTGTTCGGTGCTCATCGCTGAAGTGCCGCTGTCGGTGAGCAGGTCAATGATGACCTGGTCGGATTCCAAAAGGAAGGGATTGAAATGTGCTTTTCTAAGAAAATTGTGGCGCTCTTTTTCAGTGGTCAGTTTGATCTGTTCGACAACCTTTATCCGGAAGGGTTCGATGGTGACTTTATGGTGCATGAATATTTGTTTATGTTGAAAAATTTGAATCAAAGGTAGGAAACGCGTTTGCCGGAACAAATGACTTTTATCAGCCTTGCCCCTGAGGTGGATCATTTGAAATATTTGGCAAAACCCTTAAATGAAATGAAATTTTATATTCCTTTTTAACAGTTATTTAACCGTAGATCTGATGATTGCGCCGCCATCCGGAAAACCTTTCCGGTTCAAAATTCCTTTATATGAACGTGTGGAATGATTTGCGGGATTTTCCTCAATTCAGAAAGAAAAAAAATGAAAAAACTACTTCAAACAATCCTGCTCCTTTCCATTTTCCTCATGAATTTTACTGCATTAAGCCAAAGTATTTCAGGTTTGGGCATTCCGGTTGCGACTACAGCCGATGGCTTTTGTCCTCTGACCGATTGTGAAAATCAAAGCCTGCAAAATGCCCTTTTTCAAAAGGTGAGTGCAAACGCAAAATGGAAAGACCTTATTGAAAAAAAGAAGCTATCCATTAGCTTGATCGATTTATCGAATGTTGATAATGTAAAATTTGCCCATATCAATGGTTACGAAATGATGTATGCTGCCAGCCTTCCCAAAATCGCCGTTTTGCTGGCAGCGATGGACGCCATCGAGAAAAGGGAATTGAAAGAAACTCCTGAGGTTACAAGAGATTTGCAACTGATGATCGAAAAGTCCGACAATGCGGCATCCTCACGCATGATCGACCGGTTGGGCTTTAAAAAAATTGAAGCGGTGCTGACCGATCCGAGGTATGATCTGTACGACGAAAAATTCGGAGGCGGTTTGTGGGTTGGGAAAAGATACGGCAGCGGAGGCAAAAGACATCCTGACCCCATGAAAGGCTTAAGCCATGGGGCGACGGCATTGCAGGTAGCGCGTTTTTATTACATGATGGCCTTCGGGCAATTGGTAAATCCCAAACGTTCGGAGCAAATGCTGAAAATCATGGCCGATTCAAAATTGCACCACAAGTTTGTCAACACATTCGATAACATAGCTCCGAATGCCAAACTTTTCCGAAAGTCCGGTTCGTGGAGTGTATTTCATTCCGATTCTGTATTGGTATGGGGCCCCAAAAGGCATTACATTCTCGTAGCTTTGGTCGAGGATGCCGATGGTGAAAATATCATCCGCCAGTTGGGATTTGCCATCGACCGGATCATGTCCCCAAAAAGCTAATCATTTTATATGGGTTAAAAGTAATAAATTATGAGTAATGAATATTGAGGCGAAGCCGAAATCCCGATGAAATCGGGAATGAAGTTGTGGCCGGATACCGGATACCGAAAATAACAACTCAACAACTTCCCAACTTCCCGCCTCCAGTTTCCTGACTTTCCAAATTAACAACCCCGATCCCGCCCCGACACCGGTGTCGGGGCGGGAGGGCAGGATCAACGACTTTCCCCTCCTCATCACGGCCAGATACTGCGTGGCTGGGTACGCTTTATTTTGTGTATCAAATACTCTTTCAGACTGGCGCTGAATAGCTACCTTTGACATTATTTGGAGTTCAACTAATTATGGCTGTTTTCGGCGAAGCAACGAAATTTTTTCTCCTTAAATCATTTGACATCAGGAGCGGTGAAGAACGACGGACATTGCTGATGCAATTCAATATTTTCCTGATCATCACCACCCTGCTCATCGTCAAACCTACGGTAAATGGTTTGTTTCTCTCAAGATTTGGCGTAGAGGCATTGCCTCTGGCATTTATCATGGTAGCGGTTGTGGCTGCGGTGGTTTCGACTTTGTATTCGAGATTGTTATTCGAAGTTTCTTTGTATAAGATCAGCATCCGGATACTGGCCGGTTCTGTGTTGAGCATGGTTTTATTCGGCATATTCCTGCAATTCAATATTTTTGAAAGCGCGATTTTGTACATCTTTTACATTTGGGTTGCCATTTTTGCACTGCTGGCCACATCACAATTTTGGGTGCTGGCCAATATTGTTTTTAACCCGCGGGAAGCGAAGCGATTGTTTGGTTTCATTGGAGCGGGAGCAATAGCAGGAGGTATTTTAGGCGGCTACATCACTTCGGTTTTGGCGCAATTGTTCGGCAGTGAAATTCTGCCATTTGTCGGAGCAGCCTTGTTGGCGATTTGCATTCCGGTAACGCAGCAGATATGGAAAAAAAATGTGGCGGGCAGTTACAAACTTGCTCAACCCAAAAAACAAGCCCACGGGAATAAAGACCACCAGCATCCCCTTCGGTTGATATTAAAATCGAAACACCTGACTTACCTGGCGAGTATTGTCGGTGTGAGTGTGATGGTTGCCAAATTGGTGGATTATCAGTTTGGAGGAGTGGCCGCGGCGCTCATACCCGATAAGGATGAATTGACTGCATTTTTTGGATTTTGGTTTGCGACTTTCAATGTGATCTCATTGTTCACTCAGCTTTTCCTGACGCGGAAGGTTGTGGGCATCTTTGGTGTGGGATCTTCGCTTTTTTTCCTGCCGGGCGCCATCCTGATCGCAGTGATCGTTCTGCTCATCATGCCTGAATTGCTGATGGCAGCCGTCTTTTTGAAAATGGCTGATGGCAGCCTGAAACAATCCATCAACAAAGCTGCTATGGAACTGCTGATCATGCCCATCTCCACAACCATTAAAAATCAAACCAAGACTTTTATCGATGTTTTTGTGGACAGCCTGGCAACGGGTATAATCGGATTGGTTTTGTTTTTTTTGATGAATGGCCTGGAGCTTTCTACGCAGGTCATCAGCCTGATGATCATCGGGTTGCTGCTTTTCTGGATATTCCTCGCCGGTAAAGTAAGAAAAGAATATCTGCGATCTTTTAAGTTGAAATTTAAAAACAGTTCAGCGGATCATACAAAAAAGGCGCTCGATCTTTCAAATGACCACGTGCTGGCCGGGTTGAAAAAAGTATTGGAACACGGCAAGGAAAAACAAGTGGTCCAGGTACTAGAAAAGGTAAAGGGAAATGAGGAACCATATCTTTTTGAATGTACAAAAAAATTGCTGAACCACCCATCCGCGTCAGTGCGCACGAAGGCATTGAACAACCTGTATTTTTACAATAAAAACGATCTTTCAGAAGATGTAAAACCCCTGATACACGACAAGATACACGAGGTCAGTATCGCTGCTTTTGAATACCTGATCCGTCATGGACGCAATGAGGACACTGATTTTTTGCAGCAATATCTTGCCGGAACCGATCACCACCTCAGCAGCGCCGCGCTGGTAGCGCTTTCAAAGGAAACAAACAGTAGCCATATCCTGAAACGGACCTTTGATTTGAAGCAGATCATTTTGGAGTTTTTGGCAAAAATTCCCGACATAGAAGATCCCGCACAAAAAAAGCATTTGAAAATAGCCGTGCTGAAAGCTATCGCCTATACCCGGCTGCCTGTGCTTTATGACGAAGTACAACCGTTTTTCCAGGATGATGACAGAGAGGTGGTCCGAGAAGCATTCCATGTAGCAGCAACTACCCGAAGCACCAAATTTATCCAGACGTTGATTCGGTTGTTATCAAAAACGGAGTGGCAGTCCATGGCGCGGGATGCGCTGATACATTATGGAAAAGGTATTGTGAATGTGTTGAAAAATATTGCCAATCAACAGGGCACTCCGCTCAAAACGATCCGGGTGATCCCCTCGATCGTAAAAAAGATCGGCTCGCAACGATCTGTAAATTTTTTGTTCGAATTGTTTGAACACAACGATCTCGCTGTCCGGCAGGAAGCGCTGCGGGGCTTGAATACTTTGAGGAATAATTATCCCGCATTGAAATTC
This sequence comes from uncultured Saprospiraceae bacterium, assembly GCA_964551455.1. GTDB lineage: Bacteria > Bacteroidota > Bacteroidia > Chitinophagales > Saprospiraceae > JAHDHW01. The sequence continues at coordinate 12,528 of CAZKDA010000057.1, read as the reverse complement.
AGCCAGAAAAGTGTCGTTCAACAGATTTTCCAGGAAGCACGGCTGTACCAGGATATGTTGTCGATCCTGCACGCTCAGATGAAGATCAAAAACATTGACGATGAATCTTCAACTTTTGAAATAAGAGATGCCCGGAAGAGCCTGGTCAATATCCTTGAAAAAAGGCTGGATAGAAATCTCGAACGGATTTTCAGGCTCCTCGGTTTGAAATATTCCGGTGACGACATCTTTGTCATTTACAAAGGCTTGCATAGCAAACAACCCGAATTGCGCATCAACGCACTTGAATTCCTGGACAACCTCCTGCAGCCGGGATTGAAAAAGGTGCTCATTCCCCTCGTGGAAACAACCATGCTGGAAACGATTTCAGAAGAAGCTATAAAAAACCTACACCTCGGAACTCCCGGTGAATACGAATGCTTCGGAATGTTATTGCAAGGCAGAGATCTGAAAATAAAGCTGGCGGTGCTTTACCTGATCGCTCAACTGAAAAACCCGAAATACCTGCCTTTGATCCAGGCTCATACCGACAGTGATAATGAAAAGATCAGAAGCTTTGCAAGGATGGCTGAAGATGTGCTTTCGTAAGTACTTTGCTTTTCCCGAACGATACGATCAGTTCGACCGACGAGACCAAACCATCCGTACAAAACCACCGGATTTCTGTGTAAGATCCGCAACCGCCTTTTTTTAATCTTCGACCATTGTCCGGATTTGATGCACAATGGAAGGCGAGGAAACCTGATACTCCTGACAGGGTGGATACGTTACAGGCATAAATAAGGATCATTTTTTCAAATCAACTCCTTCAGCCATAGGTTTTGCTGCCAGCCAGAAGTCATTTTTTATATCAAAAAAAAACTGGCGAACATCAAAATCCGGCATTCGTTATTGAAGAAAAAATGATCCTCGTTATTTTTAATGTCCCTGAAGTTCGAAGGAAACTTTTCCGTTGACGCGGTATTCCACGATCCGGTTGTTTTCAACCCTTGCCGATAAGTTTTCAATGTTAATGGAGCGGATGTTTTTCAGGGTTTTTCCTGCTTCGCTAACGATGTTTTGGGCTGCATCTTCCCAACTTTTATTGGAGGCACCCATTACTTCGATGACTTTTACAATTGCCATAGTATGTTTGTTTTTTGGTTAAAAAATATTGTTTGCCGCTTGACAGCTTGTCTAATTCTGCAAAGCTGAAAAGCGGTGGAAGTTTTCTTTTAGCGCGGCGTATTGCTGGCGGAAGTTTTCCATTTCTTCGCGTACCTCGCCGTGGCCGGAATCGATCATGGTTTTCAACTCTCCGTTGGAATGCGCCAGTTGGCTGATGTGAATCACCTGTTTTTTGATCTTTGATTTGATGGTGTTGGCCAACTTTTTTTCCTGATCGAAATCATCAAACAAGGTGGTTATTTCTTCTTTTTTTTCCCGGTTGTTTTTCAACAATTCAAGCAGGCGTTGCTGATAAAGCGCTATTTCCTTTTCGGCAAAAATCACTTCATTCAGCCATCGCGAGTGATCGAATTGAATATTGTCCAATTGTTCTAATACGTCTTTCATTATTTGAAATTTAATTTATCAGTAGTTAATCCATGAATTTAGTACGAGCTAAAACTAAAAGTTCTCCGATGGATTATTAATGATATATGTCAATTTTCCGGCTGATTATTGTCAATTTGATTATTGATATAAGTCATTGATAAACAAGAAAAAAACTAAAACTTTGCGGAAGTTAATCAAAAATAAACTAAAAATGAAAACCCTCTCGAAATATCAGGAAGTTGAAATATCGGTGGATTCCGTAAAATTGAAAGGCGACCTGATGGTCGTGGAGAATGCCAAAGGCATCGTGTTGTTTTCACACGGGAGCGGGAGCAGCCGCCTTAGTCCGCGCAATGTTTTTGTAGCTGAGATTTTACAAAAAAAAGGTTTTGCAACTTTGTTATTTGACCTGCTGACCGAAGAAGAAGACCAGCTTTATGACAATCGCTTTGATATCAACCTGCTCACCAACCGGCTGATCGCCGCCACAAAATGGGTGCAAAATTTTCCACAAACCAGCCTGCTCCCCATCGGTTACTTTGGAGCGAGCACCGGCGCTGCTTCGGCATTGAAAGCTGCCGCTGAGATCGGCACCCCGGTCAAGGCAGTGGTTTCAAGAGGTGGCCGCCCGGATTTGGCGATAGATGACCTGGAACTGGTGATAACACCGACCCTGTTGATCATCGGCGAACGCGACAAACTGGTCATCCAACTCAATGACCAGGCTTATCAAAAACTGAGGGGGCCGCGAAAAATGGTGTTCATAACGAATGCCACACACCTCTTTCCCGAGGAGGGCAAACTGGAAGAAGTAGCCCAACTTGCCGCCGGGTGGTTCGATGAATATTTAAAATAAGATCATTATGTACAAAGACAGAGTTGAGGCTGCCTTACTGCTCGCAGAAAAACTGAAGCATTACAAAAAAAGCAATGGTGTGGTGCTGGCAGTACCGAGAGGCGGCGTCCCGATTGGTAGGATCGTTGCCGATGCCTTGCAACTGCCCCTCGAACTCATCCTTACCAAAAAGATCGGACACCCTTTCAATAAAGAATATGCCATCGGCGCGGTGAGCCTCGAAACGAGCGTGATCAACGAAGGCGTGGAAGTTTCGGAGGAATACATCGAAGAAGAAACTGAAAATATCCGCAAACTCCTTCGCGAACGATTGGAAAAATTTTATCAGGGCAGAACTCCTGTAAGCCTGAAAGATAAAATTGCGATCATCGTTGACGACGGGATCGCTACCGGATTGACTATCCAGGCTATCGTCGAAATGGTGCGCAGCAAGCAGCCTGCCAAAGTGGTGCTGGCAGTACCCGTCGGCGCACCACAATCCATCCGGAGGTTAAAAGGCTCCGGCTTGCTGGATGAGATCATCTGCATTGAGACACCGCGCGATTTTTATGCAGTCAGCCAGTTTTACGAGTCGTTTCCGCAAGTGACTGACGAGGAGGTTACACAGTTGATGAAAAGCTCTGAAATAACTTCTGAAAAGTAAATTTGTATTCCTGATTTTTGAAAGATTTAGAGAATTATGATCGTAAACATAGCAAAATCTCAAACGCAAAATATGTTGAAGGCCAATTATTTCTTGGAAGCGCAGCCACCCAGGGAAGTACCCCCGCCGTCACGTGAACCGACCATTCATCCTGAAATCCCTGAATTCCCGCCAGTCCCGGAAGTACCCACCGAACCCGTAGAGCCTGAAACACCGGAAATTCCCCCAGTCCCTGAACCGCCGGAAGAACCGGTTCCTATCAGGATACCACCGGAGGAACCTGAGGAGGTGCCTGAAGAAGAACCTGGCGAGCCTGAAGAGGGCGAGGGTTAAGTGTTTGTGATCAGAAAGCAAGAGATGGGCATGGTTGGGGATAGGTGCCCGGTTAACCGGGCGACAGGGATAGTAGGGGATATATGAATTCCCCTTTATCCCCATCTCACCGTAGGTGCGATCATCCCCTACCATCCCCGTTCCGACAAAGTCGGAACTATCCCCTTTTCCCCGAATTCCGTGTGAATCATCCTTTTCGAAGCACATCAAACCTACGGTTATTGCTTTAAAACCTTCCAGGTCAATGTAGCCAAACCCACACCTAACACCGGGGCTGCGATATACACCCAGAGCGCTGTAAAGTTCCCGGAAACAAAAGCCGGAGCCATGCTTCTTGCCGGATTCATCGATGCACCGCAGATCGGCCCGGCAAACATAGCTTCCAGCAGCACTGTCCCACCGACAGCGATCCCCGCGAATAACCCCGTTTCTTTGGAACCCTGTGATGCGTTCAGGATCACAAGCATGAGCAAGTAAGTCAAAATAATTTCCAGAATAAAAGATTGCATCTGGCTTCCGACGGGAAGGGTAGCGCCCAAGCCTTCGTTCAAAGGAAAAAGGAATTTCAGCAAGCCCGTTGCCAGGAAAGCGCCGGCGATCTGGCTTCCGGCATAAGGCAGCACTTCTTTTTTATCGAACCTTCCCGACAAGGCAAAACCTATAGTCACCGCCGGATTGATGTGTGCTCCCGAAATTTCCCCGAAAGTATAGATCATACACATCACGATCAGGCCGAAAGTCGCAGCGACTCCTGCGTGGCTGATCACGCCGCCGGTTTCCTGATCGATGATGATGGCGCCCGTTCCGCAAAAAACCAAAGCGAAAGTGCCTATAAACTCGGAAATGTATTTTTTCATTTTTTTTGTAAAGAATTGATTTTAGTAATGGGACAAAAAGTATGGTGTTCCTGATTTCATCGTCCCGCTTTTTCTCGAAAAAGCGGGATTCGCTCCGATGTGGTTTTTTGGTGTTGTGGTGTTGTGGTGTCCGGTGTTCCCGACAAGTCGGGATTTCCGGTGTCTGGTATCTGGTGTCTGATGTCTTGTGTCTTGTGTCTTGTGTCTGAAATCTGAAATCTTTCTCAGTAGGCTTTACGCAACATATCGGCATAGATGTTGGGCAACGGACTCCCTTCAATGACTTTTGCAACGGCTTCCACATCATAATTTACGCGCACAAACTCAACGCGGAGGCTTCCCGGGTTTTTCATGGAAGTTTCGGGCTTGATCTCCAAAATGACGTAACAGGCGCGATTGTCACCATCTTTTGGTTTGCCCACCGAACCGATGTTGATGGCATGGCGATGCGTACCATTTTCGTTTTTCAAAATACGATGGAAAGGCTTGTGGGTGTGCCCGAAAGCCATGATGTCGGCGTTTCCGTGTTCCAGGATGCGCATCAGGCTTTTCTCTGCGCGATCTTCGAACAGGTATTCGTTGATCTTCCGCGGGCTGCCGTGAACCATGAGGAATTTGAATTTTTCGCCGCCATGTTCAAAATCTATGGCAAAATGCCGCGGCAGGTTTTTTAAAAAAGCTCTTTGCTCTGGAAGCACGACCTGGTTGGTGTAGGCAATCGAAACTGCGCCGTACATTTTTTCTTCATCGGTTTTGTAAGCGCAGCCGCAATCGTCGGAACCCATGCCGATCCCTTCGTCATAATTCCCGGCGATGGTCGGGATCTTCCGTTTGCGGATCTCGTCGATGACTTCGTTTGGAAAAGGAGCATATCCCACCAGATCACCGAGGCAAAAGATCAGGTCAGGGTTGCGGCTGTCGATGTCATTCAAAACTGATTGCAGGGCAGGCAGATTGGCGTGGATGTCGCTGAAAAGCGCAATTTTCATACAGTTGATGTTTTAACAGTTGCAGTTAATATTTTGAATAGTTATTTCAAACAATGCTTCGAATTTTCCTTTCAGTGCTTTCCAATTGTCCACATTGAGGCAATAATTCACATTCAATCCGCTGACCTCTCCGCGTATCAGTCCGGCGTTTTTCAGTTCATGCAAATGCTGGCAAACCGTAGCCCGGCTCAGCGGCAATTCATTGGCGATATGCCCCGAAATGCAGGACTTTTGCTCCGCCAATAGTTTGATGATCGCGATCCGGGCAGGGTGGGAGAGTACCTTCGCCATTTGCGCCAGCTCTTGCAAATCTGTTTCAAATTCTGTCGTTTTTGCGTGCATCTTTGTGATTTTAATTTTGTATGTCGTAAACATACGAATTAGTTTTTGTTAATTTGTTAATTTGCTAATTTGCTAATTTGTTAATTTGCTGTTTTGTTAATTTGTTAATCTGGAAAGTTGGGAAGTTGGGAAGTCGTTGAGTTGTTGGTATCATGGTATTTTTATGCTATGGTTCATCACTCATTCCCGATTGCATCGTCCCGCTTTTTCTCGAAAAAGCGGGATTCGCTACGCTTCGACATTCATTCCCGATTTCATCGGGATTTCGGCTTCGCCTCAACATTCATAATTCATCATTTATCAATCCCCTAATCCCCCATCATCCCCGTCACGCCGCAGGCGAGACTATCCCCGTCGCGCCGCAGGCGAGACTATCCCCGTCGCGCCGCAGGCGAGACTATCCCCGTCGCGC
>CAZKDA010000057.1:0-6460 GCA_964551455.1 uncultured Saprospiraceae bacterium | reverse complement strand
CGCAGGCGAGACTATCCCCGACGCGCCACCGGCGAGACTATCCCCGTCACGCCGCAGGCGCGACGATCCCCAACGATCCCCAGCGCTGAGCTTCACGTGATATTTTTTTCAAAAAAAGAGAAATCCGGCTTTTTTGGTAAATTAGCCGGAAATCAAAAGGCTCGATCCGTTTACCACCAAACAAAACAGACAAACCATGATAAAACGATCTTTTTATACCTTGCTATTTTTATCCCTGATCTTTGCATGGCAATCCTTTTCGGAGCAAGATACCTCTGCCGGAGCTTTGGCTGCACGCATTGCCAGCTACGACATCAGCGTCCGGCTCGATGTGGAAAGTAAAACCCTTGAAGGTGAACAAACCCTTTACTGGAGAAACCCTTCTTCCGACACCATCCGGGAACTTCAGTTCCACCTTTATCTCAATGCTTTTAAAAACTCCCGTTCAACATTTATGAAAGAAGGGGGTAGGAATATTTCCAGAAGCAGCAAAACCGAAAACACCTGGGGCTGGATCGACATCAACCGTATGACCGACGAAGCTGGAAACGACTTGCTCGCCGGCATGAAATTCATTCAACCCGACGATGACAACGAAGATGACCAAACCGTAGTCAGCATACCCCTTGCGAAGCCCATCCTCCCCAAGGGCGAAATAAAGCTGGAAATCGACTTTAGCGCCAAGCTGCCCAAAGTGATCGCGCGCACGGGCTACAGCAAAAACTTCTTCCTGGTAGCGCAGTGGTTTCCGAAGATCGGCGTTTATGAACCTGCCGGAATGCGTTATGCCGAAAAAGGCCAATGGAATTGCCACCAGTTCCATGCGCGATCCGAATTTTACGCAGACTTCGGGGTTTATAATGTCGATATCACAGTACCTTCGGACTACATCGTCGGCGCAACCGGTTCGCTCCAGGTGGTGGACAGCCACGTTGATACCAAGACTTATTTCTACCGCGCCGAGGATGTGATCGATTTTGCATGGACCTGCTCGCCTGATTTTGTTGTGAAGGAAGACCAATGGAACGACGTGGCTATCCGCTTGCTCATCCCCCCGGAACACGAACATTTCAGCCAGCGTTACCTCTCCTCTGCAAAAAATGCCCTGGAATATTTTGACCAACACCTCGGCAAATACCCTTACGCCACACTGACCATCGTCGATCCGCCGCTGCACGCAATAGGAGCGGGCGGCATGGAATACCCGACGTTCATCACGGGGTTGAGCTTTTACGGCATGCCCGAGGGGATGCGGTATATCGAATTGATAAACATCCACGAGTTCGGCCACCAGTATTTCATGGGCATTCTGGCTTCCAACGAGTTTGAAGAACCCTGGCTCGACGAAGGTTTTAACAGCTATTACGAAAGCCGGATCATGGATCATTATTATGGTGAAAAAAATTCGGTGATGGATTTCTGGGCATATCGTTCAGGCGGGTTTGAAATGCAAAGGAATAACTATCTCGAAATGGACAACCCTAAAATCGCTGAAAATTTTCGCCCTGCCTGGGAATTCAAACATGGCGGCTACGGCTCGCTGACGTACAAAAAAACTGCTACCTGGCTGAAAACGCTCGAAGGGCTGGTGGGGATCGAAACGATGGACGAGATCATGAAAACCTACTTTGACCGCTGGAAATTCAAACACCCCTGCGCCGATGATTTCATCGCCATCGTCAACGAGATCGTCCTGAAAAATCATGGGAAAAGGTTTGGTGAAAACATGAACTGGTTTTTCGACCAGGTGCTTTACAGCGCTGAGGTTTGCGACTATAAGCTGGCTTCCGTTTCCAACACAAAAGCAAAAAAAGATATAGGCATTTTCCAAAACAAAACAAGCTGGATCGCTGAAGATGAAACGGATAAAAAGAAAGATGATGAAAATGCGGTTTACAAATCCAAAGTGGTGATCCACCGGCTCGGCGAAGTGATCTTTCCCATTGAGGTGTTGATCCATTTTGAGAGCGGCAAAGAGGTACTTGAAAGCTGGGACGGCAAAACCCGCAGCCACGAATTCAGCTACGAAGGAACAGATAAAGTCCTCTGGGCGAAGATCGACCCCGAAGAAAAAATTTATATGGATAAGGATTTTATTAACAACAGCTACACCACAAAGCCCGGTAAAACTGCTCAAAAAAAGTACGGATCGCTTTTTCTCCTATGGCTGCAAAATGCGATGCAAACTTTGAGTATGCTGGTTTGAGGCGGGAAAATGTGAACGGTAAATGCTTAATTTAACTTTGCGCCCATTGCGGATACGTCGCGTACTTTGCGGTTAAAACTATAAACAACAAACTATAAACAACAAACAAAAAAAATGAATTTTTTAATAGCTTATTTCAAAGGGATATGGCTGGTATTGCGGAAGATCAGGATGTGGGGGTTTTTATACCTCATCAACCTGATTTTTGCACTGCTCGTCGCCATTCCAATGCACAATCTGCTGGAACGCACAACCGGCCGGTCGCTGGCCGCCGAGCGTTTGCTCAGCGATTTTGATTACCCGGTATTCCAGGATTTTATGAATGAATACGGCGACGAAGTAGCGGTCGTCATGGGGCAATCACGGGTGATGTTCGCCTTTTATCTTTTGCTATCGATTTTCCTGGCAGGCGGCATTTTGAGCATTTTTAAAAACCATTCACAAAAATTCAGCTTCCGCGATTTTTGGGGCGGCTGCACGATGTACTTCTGGCGCATGCTGCGGCTGACGGTTTATTTTCTCATCATCCATATTTTCATTTTCAGCGTATTTGCGGTATTCTTTTATGCCGGCTGGCTTCGCGAGGGTTTGGACGGGCTTAAAAGCGAAGTGCAACTGATCAATGCGTTGAAGATCATGCTGCCGGTGTATCTCTTGGTTGCCTCGCTGTTTTTTATGGTTCAGGATTATGCGAAGATCCACGTGGTGCATCGAAATCCCAACTGGCTTTTCTTTCCATTCTGGCAATCGTTCTCCATTGCTTTTGGCAATTTCTGGAAAACCTATCCGCTGTACCTCCTCAATGCGCTGACCTTTGCCATCATCTTTGTCGTGTTTTGGTATTTCCGGTTTTCCGGCAACATGGATAATATGGCTATGATCGCCATCACCTTTGCGTTGGGGCAGGCATTTATTTTCGCCAGGATCGGTACAAAGCTGCTCAACCTCGGCAGCGCTACGCTGATGTATCAAAGTATCGTGGAAGAATTCCCCGATAGAGAAACCATTGCACAAAGTGAAATCCCCGAAGAAACCGTCGCAGAAGATGAACCGGATGAAGCCCCGCCTCCCACTCAAGATGATGAGGATGAGGATAAAACAGCAAAGGATTCCTAAACTTCCTGAAGTTCAGGAATCCTGTTGATGTTAAAAAAAATATGATAAGACATTATACACGACACCGCATAGACCTGCCCGTGTCGTCAGGCGGGTTTCGGATTATAAAAATTAATTCCCGACGTGTCGGGATCGGTATAACTGTTCACTGAAAATTTCGGGAAAAGAAAAATCCGAAACCTGCCCTTACCGTCAGGCGGGTTTATCCGTGAACAAGTATACATGGAATGTTTATATTTAGGTGATAATCCATCAATAACCTTTCAAAAAAACGATCATGCAAGACCTCAAAAATCAACTGAGCAACCTCATCGAAAACAACAAAATAGAGCAGGCCATCAAAATATTGAAAGAGGAGAGCGCGAAAAGGGGTGGTTCTTTGGACAATATAATCATCAGCCTCTCGAGCCGTTACAAGCGCTACAGAGAAAAAAGCCTGATGGGATTAGAAGCCCGCGACCAGGAATTCACGAAGATCGTTTCCGATACTTTGGAACTGGTAAAAGCGCTTGATGATCCTTCCCAGATCATACACTCGGAGGCGGCTTCTCCGCAGTTGCGAAAAGAAGTTAGCCATTCAAAAACAGTGACCTCATCCGGCGGCGGCCAGTCGAACAAATATATCCAGATGGGCATCGGTGGCCTGGCGGTGATTGGACTGATCGCGCTGATCGGCATTTTTATGGGAGGTGATGACACCGTCGGTGATGAATACGAAGACACAGGTACCCATCAGGAAGATGCCTTCACGGACACGGATGCAGGGAATGTTGTGCAGGAAGAGTTCTACGATGTTTCCGGGCGCTGGAATCAGATTGCGCAAAGCAGGAGCGCAGCAAATGATTGCCCTACCTGTTTCATTGATGTCAGTCAGCAAGGTGAAACTGCTTACGTGACCGGAAGTAACGGCTGGGTTGCCGAGTTGTATTACAACATTGACTACAGCCGCTTTGAAGGATACCTGAATTGGGGTGATCTCAGCCCCCAAGACCCTAACCAAAAGGCGATCCTTTACCTCGATGATGTTGACAACCTCGTGCTGGAGACATATCTCTCGGGCACGGAATATATTTTGACCTACGCAGAGTAGGGCGCTTATTTAGTGGCTCTAAGCTTTCCGGGATTTGAATCCATTTTTTGTTGTGCAACCCCGCTGGGATCGTGTTATTTTTAGGATGTTATTACTAACGTACTGTGACCCCACTGGGGTCAAATTCCAGTTTTTGGTGCACCTGTTTGGCCAGCAGACACGTCGGGATCAAAGAACGTTAGCATTTTATCCTGATGAAGACCGACCACATCGTGGTCGTAGTACGTTAGATTATCTATCCGCAGAAAACCCTCCGACCCCATCGGGGTCGCACATACCAAAAGCCTTTGCTCGTGTATTTCCGGGTGTGGTTGCAATGGCGACAGCATTAGTGGGATGCTTTTTATTTTTTTGCCACAAAGGCACAAACTGTGTGACGCCTGTCTGCCGAGGCACACAGGCAGGCTTCAAGCGTTAGGCACAAAGAAACAAGAAAAAAATTTACCGCCCACGCAGTGCCACGCAGTCAGTGGCAGTCATTGCGGCATCCCGCTAGTTCAGCGGGATGCCTTTGAGTCTTCGTAGCATTTTCACTTTTTCCGTCGGTATTGGAATTGCTGATCATACCAAAGGCTTCATATCTGAAAATAGCCTGAACTTTTAAAAATCCACCTGGAAGCTCAAAATCGGCGTCAGCCCGGATTGGTCGCGGCCAGTCCACATCCTGGAGTCAGGGTTGTAACTGCGGTCGAGGTAATCTTCATTGATCCGGCTGATGATATTTTGCACATCGAGCGCGACCGTCCAGGCATTTTTGGGATTGTCTTTCCGGTACGCGACGCGGATGTCAGGCCGGAAGAATGGTGCTACGCGATCTTCAAAGGGGCGGCTCTGGTCGTAGGGCGGAACCGGTCCGTCGGTATGTATCCCCCCGATCAACGACGTGATCCTCGCTCCAGCGTTGAAGAGCAGCTTCAGGCTGAACTGAAGCACGCCGCTGTTTTCAAACGACCACTCTTTTCCGCCAAGGAAAGTGCCCGAAAGATTGCTGTTGTAACGGGTGTTGTAAGTTTTGCCGTCGATGGGTTCGTAGCTGGAATCAAACGCCGAAGCCGAAAGCAAAAAGAAAGTCCCTTTGCTGAAATATTTTTCCAGCGAAATGTCCATCCCGTAATTCGTGGCAGTACCCCGGCTCAGCAGCGTTTGCGTGGCGTAGCCATCGGTTTCGTTGAGCACGGAATAAGTGCTGCCGGCCTCCGCACCAACCGACACATCGTACAACCGTTGCAGATAACCTTCGATGTGCAGCCGCATATTTTTTGCAAAATCGTGGTCGAAAGCCAAAACGAGATGACGCGATTTGATCAGTTCCAGGTTGAGGTTGGGCTGCGAAAAGGAACCCGCCGGGTTGTCGATCCTCGTGAAATAGGTGCCGATGGGAACCATGCGGCTGTGCAGGCCAAAGGCCAGCGCCAACGAACTCTTTGCGCTGACCAGGTACTTGAGGCTCAGCCGCGGTTCGATAGAACTGGTATTATTCAAAGCCAGGAACATGGCATGCAGCCCGGCGTTGAGTGTCCATTTTCGCGAAAGCTGTATCCGGAACTGGAGATATGGCTGAGAAAGCAATGTATTGCCCTCCTCATTGAGCCAGGTGATATGCTCATCCGGGGCGCTGACGAGATCGCGGTGGAGCAGATCGTAATGGATGCTATTTAAAAAAAAGCCGGTTTTAAAAGTGGTTTTCGCACTGAGCTTGCGGTTGTAATAGGTTGCCAAAGTCAGATGGACATTGGTGTAGGCTTCGTCGTTGACGGTGGTTGGTGTTCGCTCCAGGCTGAGGGTGTCGTTTTTAAAAATGACCTTTTGACCTGTTGCGGCCAGCGAGACATTGAGATACGAGCTTTCATCGATCAGGTAAGTGTAATTGGCGCCGACGGCTCCCATGTCCGTTTGAAAATCGCGGGTGAGCTTTTCGTTGTAAACGCTGGAAACCTCAAGGCTGTCGATCGCCCTTTCGTATTCGTCACTCAGGCCGCCGATCCCCCAGATGCTCAGGATTGATTTGTTGTTTTTTGATGGAAAAAACAGTTTGAATGAAAGGTCCT
>CAZKDA010000056.1:0-23443 GCA_964551455.1 uncultured Saprospiraceae bacterium | reverse complement strand
GGGATCAAGGGGGTGAGTTCGAAATGGAAAATCAAATGTCAAAAAACTTACTTTATAAAAATATTATGCCTTCAAAAAAAATCCTCTCCCTGCTCTGTTTTTCCATCCCGGCTTTAATGCTTTTCGCACAAACAGACCCCAAAGACACGGAAGTCTGGGATCCCGAACCACGCATCGTAGCGCCGGGCAGCGACTCCGCACCACCTTCCGATGCCATTGTCCTCTTCGATGGAAATGATCTGGATGAATGGGAAGCAGCCTACGGCGAAGGAGCAGCAAAATGGATCGTCGAAAACGGCGTCATGACCGTAGCGCCCGGCAGCGGCGATATCAAAACGAAACGCAAATTCGGCGATATACAGCTTCATCTCGAATGGCGGACTCCCGCCGTGGTCGAAGGTGAAGGACAAGGCAGAGGCAACAGCGGTGTTTTCCTGCAAATGCGCTACGAGGTACAGATCCTCGACAGTTACCAAAACCGTACTTACTCCAACGGCCAGGCCGGCTCGATCTACAAACAATACATCCCGCTCGTGAATACCTCAAAAGCGCCGGGCGAATGGCAATCTTTCGATATCATTTTCATCGCGCCGCGTTTTAATCAGGATGGAATTCTCGTTGCTCCAGGACGTCTCACTGTTTTTCACAATGGCGTGCTGATCCACTACCACGCAGAGGTCAAAGGAACGACGGAATACATCGGTCAGCCGAAAAATGTAGCGCACGGCGATGATTCCATCAAGCTTCAGGATCACGGAAATCCCATGAGTTTTCGCAATATTTGGGTGAGGGAATTGTGATTTAAAAACTACTCAACATCCACCGAACGATAGGCTTCGATCACGGCCAGTTCTCCGGCCTTTCCGGGTTTTGAGTTGCCATGCTCCATGCCGAGGATTCCGTCGTAACCTTTTGAGTGGATAAATTTGAAAATGTTTTTGTAATTGATCTCTCCGGTGGTGGGTTCGTTGCGTCCGGGGTTATCGCCGATTTGAAAATAGGCGATCTCATCCCAGCAGGCTTCGATATTTGGGATGAGGTTGCCCTCCTGGATCTGCTGGTGGTAAATGTCAAACAATATTTTACAACCCGGACTATTTACGGCTTTGCAGATTTCAAATGCCTGTGCCGCTTTGGTGAGAAACAGGCCGGGGTGATTGTAAAAATTGAGCGGTTCCAACACCATCGTTAGCCCCTGTGGTTCCACAATTTCACTGGCACGTTTGAGCGACTCGATCACATTGACGGTCTGGTAACCCATATCTTTTCGCAGATCGACATGACCCGGAACCACTGTCATCCATTTTGCTTTCACTCTTTTTGCCACTTCTACGGAAGTTCTGATGTCCTGCAAAAATTCCTCCCGCAAAGCAGGATCGCCACCGGCGACGTTGGGTTCCCGCCAATAAATCTTGTGCGCGACAAACACGCCCATGCGCATGCCGAGTTTTTGAATCGCGGCAGCCATTTTTTCCTGCGTGGCGGTATCCCTTTTTTTCATATCATTGTCTTCAAAAGCAGTAAATCCCTGGTCAGCCATAAATTTCAACTGATCCACCGGATCCTCGCCGGCATGATGGACAAACATCCCCAGGTGGGGGGCGAAATTCATTTTAAAAGTATTTCCGGCATCAAATCGGGATTCGGTATTTTTTGCACAGGTGATCGCCGGCGCTGCAAGGAATGTAACCGCGCTGCTTTTGATAAAATTTCTTCGTTTCATGTTACAAAATTTGGTTTATGGAAAGCTTTGAAATGTCCCGTTAAGATAACAATTATTCGCTTTGGCAACGATTGGCAGGACGGTAGGGATTGTAGGGGATAGTGAACCGCAGACCTTCGAGGTTTTCAAAACCTCGAAGGTCTGCGAGGTCTGCGGCTGCAAAAAAAATAAAAACCATTTTCAACTTTTCATCGTAGCAATCACTACATTTATATAAAGAAAAAATTATATTTCAACTTCATCGAAACCAACATCCTGAAAAACAAAACCCTGTCATGACCGCAACACTGACCGCTGAAGCCATCATTTTTTCCATCCATTCGGCAATCAAACTGAGCAGCGCTTTCCAAAAAGCTTATGCCAACAGCCTCAGAGGTAAAAACATCGTTCTGCCCCTTCCCAAGATCAACACCGAACCAAATCTCATGGTAGCTGTAGATTTTTTTGACTTGAAACCCAACCGCGAACTTTTTGTCGATAAACTCGAAAGACTGGCGCAACTCCATACGAAAGCCGGCACTGCATCGCTCGACCATCACGAAGAAACGGAATACCTGGTGTATTATAAAAATTGTTTTTGTACCGTAAACGAAGTTACCGATCTCAAGCCGGAAGATATGGCCGGGCTGCTCCGCATCCGCCAATGGGAGGAAGGAAAAGCGCCGATCACCAAACCGCTTCAGCTCGTTGCCGGTTCGCTCGTGGAGGTCGGCATCGACTACTTCAGCCAGGTACCCGGAGCGATCCGTTCGGAATCCGGTTACGCAAAGTTTTTAAAATCTTTTTTAAACGGTATCGATGACATCCCTTTCGCTACGGAAGATTCTTTCAGCCGGATCATCAAAAAAGTGGTGCCGCAATTGTTCGTCTCCACTGCCGAAACGCTCGAATACGTTAGCACCGAGATCACCGGCGATGAAAAGTTGCAACAGTTCATCCAGGCTACCAGCCGAGGCATTACCAACGACCTGTACCAACGCATCGATGCCATGAGCACCGCCGAAGACGACTCCGAAGTCATCGGCTGGGGACAAATGCTTTTTCGAAGTCTTATAAAAAATTCAGGGACTTATGTTTTCAATGCGCCCGGCCAGGTGGTCAACGTGGGAGAATCGCAGGAAAAACTCATCCAGGCGGTTGGAACCAATTTGATGAGCGCCCTGCTCGATCCCGATCCCACCGGGATGTCGCTGAAAAATGTATTTACAGTTGAAACGCTGGATAGCGTGGTGAAATCCTCCCTGGAAATAGTCGCTCAATATCCATCGCTAGTTTCGGGGCAGGAAGGTATCAAAGCGATCATTTCGGGAATAGCGAGTTCTGTTGCAAGTTCCGGGATCAATCGCCCCGGCCTGGTTCCCGACTTGGCGAGGCTGGTTTTGCAAAATACTGCCCAGCACCTGGATCTGGTCGTGGGCGTTGAAACTCCCGGAGCAAAACACCTCCTCGTGACGGCGGTCAGTCAAACCCTTTTCAGTTTGTCTGAAACAACGGATCCCGGAAAATGGAGACCCAAACTGACCAACAGCCAATTGATCGGCATTGCCGAATATACGCTCAACGAAGTGGTGGTGAATCCTGCGTGGATCGAAGAAAAAGTCAACGAAGATTCGATCCTCGCCGAAGTCTTAAATTCTACTTTCAACGCATTGGGCGCCATCCCCGAAGGGCAACGCCTCAATTACGATACCCTCCACAAACTGGTTCAACTCAATTTGCGAACCGTTGCCACCAGCAAAGCTGTATTAAATAAGGTAAAGTTGGGAACTGAACAGGAAGAAACCACAATCCTCAACAAAGCCATGGATCTCGTTTTGAGCTTTGTTTATAAAGACGTATCGCAACAGGTTGGTAACAAAACGGCTTATCTTTTCAATACTATGGATTTTGTGATGGAAACCATTATTTCTCACCACCCAAATCCGAAAGGCTTGGTTTTAACCAGAATGTTTTTGAATGCTAATGCGGGAATTATCTTGGAAAGCGGGATAAACAAGGATTATGCAAACCACCTGCTCGATGCAACCCTGGAGATCGTTTCCACCCACCCGGATTTGCTCGTCAATGATCTCGCGCTGCAAAATATCATCGGCGGAGTTGCTGCTTCGTTTCACCAATCCGGCATCAAACAATCTGGGCTGCTTTCCGAGTTTATCCGCATCACCCTCGTGAATGTTTCCGGTAATCTCGATCTGATGCTGACCAACGATGCAGGAGAAAAAAACCACATCCTGGTAGCGGCTTTGCAACAGACACTGAATGTGCTCACATTGCCCCCTGCTTCCGGCAAATGGAAACCGCAATTGTCAGGGTATGAAGTGCTGACTATTACTGAAAATATTTTAAACGAAGTGGTAAAAAATCCGGGCTGGGTCAGCGATAAAGTGAACGATTCGTCGCTGTTGCAGGAAGTGTTAAACGCTACATTCCAAACGCTGGAAAACATCCCGCATGGTCAGCGCGTCGATTTCGAAACGCTGGATACGGTTATCGAGATCAATATGCGAACTGTATCGCACAACAAGCTGGTATTGAAACAAAGCGACGAAACCAAAAAATCGATCCTCAGCCAATCGCTGACGCTCGTTTTCGATGCAGTTTTTAACGTTCCATCTTCCGTTGACAAATCCGACCTGCTCATTGAAACGTTGGATTTCGCACTGGATTCCGTCGTTTCCAGACATCCTGACAACAAGGGAATAGCTGTATTGGGCGCCTTGCTGCACAAGGAACTGGGGATCATCGCTTCCACAGGGATTCAAAAAGATCAGGCGACTCAGTTTGTGGCGTCTGCTTTTCGGGCGCTTTCGGCGCACCCCGACCTCGTTTCTTCACAAACGGGTATTCAAAATATCGTTTCCGGCGTTTCGGCAGCCTTGTCTGAAAACGGGATCAAGGAACCCGGCATTGCCGCTGAGTTCGTTCGCCTGACGCTGGATCTCACCGCTGCTAATATGAATTTACTGGTGACACCTTCCGATGATTCAGCGACAAATATCCTGGTCGTCGGTATTGAGCAGTTTTTGAAAGCGATCGCAAAACCGCCTTCCAGCGGGAAATGGAAACCCAGCCTGACGGGGCACCAAACCCTCGATCTCACCCAGGACATCCTGGAACAGGTGGTGGATAACCCGCAATGGGTGGACAATGACCTGATACAGATCGTGACGACTTCCGTATTCCAATCGCTGGAAACTGTGCCGCGGGGACGACCGCTGCATTACAGCACCATTCAATTCCTGGTAAGAAATTCCATCAAGGCAGTCAATGCAAGGAAACAACTGGTCGTCAAAGTCATCTCTGCTGACGGCGGCGTTCAACAACTCGCGCTCGATTATTCGCTCGACGGCCTGTTCGTGGCGCTTTACGACGAAAGCGGCGGCACAACCGGCACCTGGACATTGACCCAGACCGAAACCCTGAACGCGATCATCGAGCATTATCTCGGCTTTATTTCCGAGCAGCCGGTTACAAAAGATCAAATCGACATATCAACCGGAAAGATCAAAAAAGCCGTTGCAGACCTGAACAATGACTTGCAATTCAACACCCAGGATTTTCTTAGCAGCTTGCAACATGGTTAGGGTATTGAAGATGTTAGAAAGAAGATTTTAGATACCGGATCGAATCCCGCTTTTTCGAGAAAAAGCGGGACGACACAGTCTGGACACCCGATACCCGATCGAAGCGTAGCGAAGATCCCGAAGAAGTCGGGACACCCGATACCGGGAACCGGAAACCGGAAACCTACTAATACATCATTAAACAATTCCTGACTTTTGTAAATAACACTTTTCCCAACCCGTAGCCAACAATATTATTTTTGTAAAATCTAATTTTTTAAAACAATGATACGACTCAAAACCTACGCATTCCGAATTTCAAAGCAATACTTTCCGGCATTGCTGATGCTGATCCTGCTGAGCGGTTGTGCATCGCTTTCCCACATCGACCGCGCACAGGACGAATTCAACAAAGGCGCTCAGATCGAAAATGCAGCCTTGCTCAATCAATCCGTTTCGCTGGTTTCGCCGCCACAGCCGGCAGATTATTTTTATAAAAGGGCTTATGCCGAAGTGAAAAAAGGACTGGCCAGCGAAGGCAAACTCAAAAAGCTCGAACTTTTCGTCAATGCCGCAACGATCAAAGCGCTTTGTGAATGGAAACTCAAGGACTACGATGCTGCCCAAAAAACCGCCAAATCCACCCTTGATTACATCAACGCCAAAAATATCGCGGTGGAAACGATACCGCGGGATTTTGCAGTCCTAAGCGCCATGAGCGCTCTCATTGGCATTGAAACGATGAACGAAAAGCAAAGCACCTTCTTTGGTGATACCGCCCCGGCGTCTGATGCCGCGGTTGCAGAATACAAAAAGATCATCCATAAAGAAGCCGGTCAGGCCGGAAACATCGTAAAAAACCTGGAAGACCTGGATGCCGTTTCCAACCGCGTCCCGAAAAACCATGAGGTGCAAACCTACCTCGTCATGTCAAAACTCTCTGCCCTGAAAGTCTGGAGCGATGCGCTGAACGGACTCCGAACCGCCATGAAGAAAAATGGCAATTTCAGCGGCAATAACCAGGATTTTTTCGACAGTGAAAAGACGAAGCTCGAAGATGCGAAAGGCAAATACGCCAAGGCTTTGCGCGATCAAATCGGCAAAGAACACAGCGTTTATAAGCACTGGGAATTTTTGCTGGGTTTTCAGTAAGGTTTTGCTTGCACCTGCCACGCCATTGGCATGTTCATTTCAGGGATTGGTTTTGGTGGTTTTTGTGCGACCCCGATGAGGGTCGGATTAAACGCTAAACGGAGTTTACTAACGTACTTCGACTGCTATGTGGTCATTTGCAAAATCCGCTGCCGGATCGCCAAAATGGTTTTGATCACATTTTCCATGTTTCAAAATATCCAAAGAAATTTCCAAAAAGTTTAATATACAAAAACATAGCAGTTTTTTTTTGACCCCAGCAGGGTCACAGTTCGTTAGAAATAACAAGCAATGAAAAATCCGATCCCGCTTTAGTCAGATTTTGACTAAAGCGGGATCGCACCTTCGCTAATTCCATTTATAGTTTTTGTTTTAAATTAAAAATATAATAAAAACAGAAAGTTTTAAATATAAATTAAAACCTGTATCTTGAAGCCACATTTTCACCATAGCTTTGCAACATGACTTCAAAATATCTCAAAGGCCGCGGCGCACAGATCAACCCGGCAAGCCGCTTCGATCATTACGTTTATGATGAAAATCCTGCTCACAATCTGGAGGAAGATGAAAATCAGATCAAAACAAAATACATCGAAGTCCATCCGAAAACGATCCTCAACAAGGTGGACAGCCCTGATATTCCGCTCGAATATTCCATGAATCCTTATCAGGGTTGCGAGCACGGCTGCGTGTATTGCTACGCCCGAAATACCCATCCGTATTGGGGATACAGCGCCGGACTGGAATTTGAACAAAAGATCCTTTACAAAAAAAATGCAGCGGCGCTGCTCGAAGACAAGCTCAAATCTCCAAAATGGAAAGCTGCGCCAGTCATGCTTTCGGGCAATACGGATTGTTACCAGCCGGTGGAAAAGGATTTGAAGATCACGCGGTCTGTTCTGGAAGTTTTCTGGAAATACCGCCACCCCGTTGGCATCATCACGAAAAACAGCCTGGTGTTGCGGGATCTGGACATTTTGAAAAAGCTCAGCGAACACCAACTCGTCCATGTTGCCATTTCCATCACTACGCTCGACGATGACCTTCGGAGATTTATGGAACCCCGAACCGCGAGTGTAACCAGCCGTTTTCAAACGGTTGAAAAACTCTCAAAGGCTGGCATTCCCGTGATGGTGATGATCGCGCCGATCATACCCGGCCTGAACGAACACGAGATTTTAGGGATCGCTGCCGAAGCTGCTAATCGCGGAGCGCGGTCTATCGGTTCGACTTTGGTGCGGCTGAACGGCGATGTCGCCCTGATCTTTGAAGACTGGTTGCAAAAAAACTACCCCGATCGCGCCGGAAAAATTCTAAACAAGATCAAATCCTGCCACGACGGGCAGCTCGGTGACAGCCGCTTCGGCAAGCGAATGAAAGGTGAAGGAAATATCGCCGGGATCATCAACAGCCAGGTCAGGCTTGCAAAAAGAAAATTTTTCGAAGACCGCACTACCCCACCCTACAACCTGGAATTGCACCAGCATTTTAAAGACCAGCAATTGAAATTGTTTTATTGAGGATTTAGGTGAGGACACGAACCGCGACACGTCGGGGCGGGTTGGCACAAATTAACGCAAACGAATAAGAGCTTCCGGAGAGTTTCTCAGATTCCTGGTCAAATTATTCTCCGGAAAACTCTTGCTTTTAAATCCTGGAAGATCACTTTGAATCTCCGTTCATCGCTTGCGGATCCATCCAGAAGAATTCCCAGATGTGGCCATCCGGGTCGTTAAAGCTTCTGACGTACATGAATCCAAGGTCTTCCGCGGGTCTGGCTTCGGTGCCGCCGTTTTGCAGGGCTTTGTCCACGAGGCGGTCCACTTCTGCTCTGTTGTCAACCGAAAGGGCGTTTAATACTTCTGAGGTTTTGTTGGCATCGGGAATTTCCTTTGGGGTAAATTCTTTGAATTTCGGATGGGTCAGCAGCATGGTGTAAATTTCATCGGAGATGACCATGCAGGCTGCGGTTTCGTCGCTGAATTTGGGGTTGAGTGTAAAACCAATGTTCGAATAAAAGTCTTTGGATTTTTCGAGGTTTTTTACGGGGAGGTTCACGAAAATTTGTTTTGCCATTTTGTTGAACGGGTAAAAGGTTAAAAAATAAAAACTGATCGGAACGATTTCCGGGTTATTGAAAAAAGCTCAGCAGAAAAAAGTTATATGTTGAGGGGCGGACATTAAAACTTCTTGGGATTCGAAAATACAATTTTTGGCCACAAACTGTGTAAAGCCTGTCTGCCGAGGCACACAGGCAGGCTGCAAGCATTAGGCTCGAAGACACAAAGCAAAGTTTCATTTCAGTTTTACTGTATATCGCAACACTAAATATGACTTTTTAGTAGCCATATTTTTTTTACAATCGTTCCACTTTTTCTGCGAAAAAGCGGGATATACCTTTGAGACTTGGTGTCTTAGTGGCATATTATGTCCATCCCTCAGCTACATTTTACATATTATAATAAAACCGCTCGTGGATGATCTTTCCGTCCTGCCATTTCTGGACAGCGACTTCTTCCATTTTTACGCGGTTGCCATCGTTGAAAGTCATTTCGATCCAGGTTTCCACGGTGGTGGTAGCGGCTTCTTCATTGGAGTTGAGGCTCAAAACGCCTCCGTCGTGAATTTCTTTGACACCACTCATAAATTGTTTCTGAAACTCGCGGTTGGCATCTTTTCCTTTGCGGACTTCGCCGGTGGCTTCGACCATGACAATGTCATCGTGGTAATATTTTTCAAAAGCTTCCAGGATTTTGCCCTCACCGACCATTCGGTGGCATTCGGCAATCTTTTTTAAATAAGACATACAATTGATTGGTTTGAGGTTTAGATAAAAGAAAAGCATGAATTATTTTTTGCCAAAAATAACACTATTTGTTTTTATTACAAATAAAAATTGAAATTTTTTGTTTTAAAAATTAATCCGAGAAAAGTACGAGCGCTGAACGACCCGAAACCTGGCAGGTTCCTCCATTTATTTCGCCCAAACCGGTTTCATTGATCACGCCATCCTGTAAGACAATTTTCCACCTGCCTTCAGGTATTTCGAGGGTTTTGGTTGTTTTGTTTCCATTAAAGCAAACCAGGATGTTTTTCCAGGGATCGCCGTTGGCGTGGCCGGAGATGAGGTAAGCCAGCAGGTTGGGGTCGCTGGTTTCCAAAAAAGACAAATGTTCCCGGATCATTGCGTTGGAGGGCATGCGGAAAGCCGGGTGGTTTTTGCGCAAAGCCACGAGGTTTTTATAATAATCGAACACTTCTTTGTATTGGGTTTTCCGCGACCAGTCGATCTGGTTGACCGGATCCGGAGCATTGTAGGAATTTTCATTTCCCTGTTTTGTTCGCAACATTTCCACGCCGGCATGTAAAAACGGAACACCCTGAGAAGTCAGGATGATGGTGTTCGCCAGCTTGTGCATTTTGATCAACTCGGTTTCCGGTTCGTCGGGGTTTGAGAGTTTCAACTTGTCGAAAAGGGTGTGATTGTCGTGGCAGCTTGCATAATTGATACATTGAAACGGTTCGGCAGCCCAGGCCTTTTTGGATTTGTTCAGCTCCTGGTAATTCACCTGCGGATGTTCGGTAGCAGCGACGATGCCGAATTTAACACTTTCCTTCAAGCCCGGTTTACCGCTGACAAAGCCCTGATCGTCGAAGATAAACACATCTCCTTTGATGCCATCGCGGGTATCGTCGTTGAAAACGGCAATGTTTTTTAGTTTCGAAATATATCTTTTAAGCGCCCGCTGGCTTTCCTGCAAAGGACTTTTTCCGGCAGCCCATCCTTCGCCATAAATGAAAACAGACGGATCGATGGCATGCAAAGAATCGCTGATGAGGTTCATGGTTTCAATATCATGGACGCCCATCAGGTCAAACCGGAATCCATCCACGTGGTATTCCTCCATCCAGAACCTCGTCGATTCGATCATGAATTTTCGCATCATCGGTTTTTCGGAGGCCGTTTCGTTGCCGCAAGCCGTCGCATCGGAATAGCCGCCGTTGGGGTTCATGCGATAATAATACTCCGGAAATATCTGGTTGAAATTCGATTCCATGGTTGCCCCGGTGTGGTTATAAACAACGTCGAGGATCACGCGGAGGCCGTTTTCGTGCAAGGTTTTTATCAGTTGCTTTAACTCGCGGATGCGTACCCTCCCGTCGGCGGAATCGGTGGAATAGCTCCCTTCTGGAGCATTGTAATTTTGCGGGTCGTAACCCCAGTTGTATTGCGCTTCACCGGGTTTCGATTCATCGACCGACAGGAAATCAAAAACCGGAAGCAAGTGAACATGCGTCACGCCGAGTTCTTTGATGTGATCCAGCGCGGTGGACAGGCCGACAGGATTGGTCGTTCCCGTTTCAGCCAGTCCGAGGAATTTTCCTTTGTGCTTTACGCCGGAGTTTTCGGCTATGGTCAGATCGCGGATATGCAATTCGTAGATGATAATATTGGTAGGATTAGCGAGCGGCAGCCTTTGGTCATTTTCCCAACCTGGCGGATTGGTTTTTTGCAAATCGATCACCATCGCGCGTTTTCCGTTGGTACCTACGGCCTTGGTGTATGGATCGGGCACGGGAGAAGTCCATCCTTCGTTTATAAAAACCTGGAACGTGTAATATTTTCCTTCAAGTTCTCCCGGCACTTCAATGCTCCAGACTCCAAGGCTGTCCTTTGTCATGCTTTCCACAAAATAAGCCTCGCCTTCCATGTCATCTTCGTACAAATTGAGCAACATCATGTCGGCATCCGGACTCCAAACCTTGAAAACCGAACTTTGAGGCGTGTAGGTCAAGCCCAGATCATTTCCTTCATAAATTGGTAGGTCCAATGAAGCATTTAGTTTTTCATTTTCCAAAAAGATACAGGATTTTAGGATTAGAAATATGATCGCTGCAAAGATAAGCGCGGTATGTTGACGTTTCACTTTTTTGCGCTAAAGGTAGAAATTGCCGATTATAATATTATAGCTAACTTACACCTAAATTTGGAATCATATTGGAAATTCATACCCGCTCGCGCTTATCCTTCATTTTAAAAAAAATAATTTTTCTAACAACAAACCTTTGTACATTAAAAATTAATTATTAGCTTTAAGCACGTTAATTGTTATTTCAATGACTACTTGAGAAACCTACTATGCCAATTTAACTGGTAATTTGATTAAATATTCTTCCAATTAAATTACTTGGCTTTTAACACATTCCTTTTTTTATTCACACAGAAGGGTATTTAACAGAAGTTTTTATTAGCTACTTTCAAATATCATTTTTGAGATAGTTTTTAGATGATTTGGAAAATGAAACGACAATATTTCATATTATTTTTATTTTTTTCTGCTCTTTTTGTTTCGGGTTGTCAATCCGACTTTGGACAATTCAACGAACAGATATTGGACTTTGCAAACAATGACAAACGCATTGACAGCAATGAATATGAAATCTTAGTTAAGCAGATTGAACTTTCGGATGAAAAAGGATTCCAACAATTCAAATCCAATAATGGACAAGTTGATAGCTCAAAGGTTGTTTCTTATTTACTAAGATACTTCACAGCAAAAAAGCTGTCTCTAACTGCATCAGATATATGGCAACCTGAATCGCAGACACAAGGAAATGAAAAGTTTAATATCAATGTATTTCTTGAAAACTCTGCAAGCATGGACGGTTATGTAAAGGGCGTTACAGAATTTGAAACCGCTATTTACAATCTCTTGGGGGACTTTAAGATTAGCGGGCTTTGCGATAGTTTAAATCTTAGTTATATCAATAAAAGTATTCCTTACACTAAGAAAAATGCACTTGCACTGGATATTCAGGATTTTATTGAAAAGTTAGAACCTTCAACGTTCAGACAGCGAGGAGGCGACAGAAGCACTTCTGATCTGAAAAACATTTTAAACACGGCATTAAAAAATGTAGATGATAATAATGCAGCAGTTTTAATTTCGGACTTTGTTTTTTCACCTGGAAATAGAAACAATGCGCAGTATTATCTTAATGCTCAAAGCGTAGGCATTAAGATTGATTTTGCTGAAAAGCTCGATACCTTTGATCTATCTATAATCGTAATTCAGCTTCAATCAGGCTTTGACGGTATATATTACGATAAAACCGACAAACAGATTCCAATTAAGAGCAATAGACCTTATTATATATGGATTATTGGTAGCACAACGCAAATCAGACAAATTTTAGAAAATAAATTTTTAGACAACATCAAAGGCGGTTACCAAAAAAGGGTTGTGCTTCAATCTATCAAAGTAGTAACTCAACCAAATTTTAAAATCCAATATAAGCCCAAAATAGGCACATTCAAAGCAACATCAATAGGACAAGGAATAATAACTGGTGCTAAACCATCAAGAGAAAATCAGAATAAAGGAATATTCGGCTTTAATGTAGCAGTTGATTTTTCAAATAGCCTGCAGGATGCAAGCTATTTCATAGACACTGCCAATTACAAACTAAGTAATCCAAATTATCAATTGAACGTGGAATCTATTACCCACAACAATGATCCAGCGTTGGTAGGTTTCTCTCATATATTGAAATTGCAAACAAGCGAACTAAGAGAAGAGGTATTAAAAATTGATGTTGTTGCGGATAAAATGCCTGAATGGGTTTATCAATCTTCTTCAATAGACGATTCCAATATATTAACAGACGACAGTGAAAAGCAAAAAACTTTTGGGCTAAAGTACTTAATTGAGGGTGTGTATGATGCTTTTTATCCTCAAACACAACCCAATACAACTAACAGCATTAGTATTACAATTCAAAAATAAAGCGATATGGACGATTTTTTTGCAAGTTTATACGAATGGTTCGGCCTTATGCCACTTTATTCAACAGCTATGGGCGATTGGTTAAGAGGCTGGGATATCCTTTGCGCGGATTATACTGAACAAAACAAGTACGTTTTAATTGGATGGTTAATGATGGCTATAACTGCATTCGTTTATGCCTTGCAATATCATATCATTGACAGCCCAAGGTGGAAAAATAGAACACACTGGTGGCTTTTCGCTTTGGTGATAGCTACGATTAATTTTTTTATTGCTTTTACAATTCCATTCAACACTATACAGGCTGGTGATTATTGCAACCAGTTAAACCTGTCAGTTTCTGACTGTATTGGTTTCGGGATTTCAAATGCTATTTGGAGTTTCGTTCTTTTTATACTCATAACTACAATCCCACTGTTTAGAAGATTTAGTACGAATTGCAGATACACAACTTTTTGGAAACCTTAATAAAAAACAACATGCCCCGTTTATTTATATTCGCAATTGGTGGAACAGGTTCAAGGGTTTTAAAATCCCTTACCATGCTATTGGCAGCAGGTGTTAAGCCAGCAAAAAAGGAATTTGAAATTGTTCCTGTCATTATTGACCCTCACAAATCAAACGAGGACTTAAAAAGGACTGAAAGATTGCTTGGGAATTATCAGTCAATTGTAGATCAAGCCGGTTTGGACAATGGCTTTTTCAGTACTAAAATTTCAACCCTTGATAAATTGGTTAGTTCCAAAAACCGCATATCGGGAAGTTTCACTTTCAACCTACAGCAGGTTTCAAACACTCGGTTCAAAGAATACATTGACTTCAACCAACTTGACTATCCCAACAAGGCATTGGCGGATATATTGTTCTCGGGAAAATCCATAAACAAACTGCATGAAAATGTTGACTTGCTTGATATTGAAATGGATATTGGTTTTGTCGGAAACCCCAATGTAGGCAGCGTTGTATTGAACCAGTTTAAGGATTCTGAGGAATTTAAAGAAGTTGCTTCCAATTTTAACGACGAAGATAGAATATTTATCATTAGTTCCATTTTTGGCGGAACTGGTGCGGCAGGTTTCCCAACAATATTGAAGAACCTCAGAGATGCAATGAATAACAAAAACATTGATAGCAAAGGTTTTTTACAAAATGCAAAAATTGGAGCGCTTACCGTTTTGCCTTACTTCAATATTGAAAAAGATAATGAAAGCCCGATTCAAAAATCAGATTTCATTGCCAAAACAAAAGCTGCGTTGTATTACTACAAAGACAATGTTACAGGTAATAATTCAGTGAATGCACTTTATTATATTGCTGATAATCATAGCGGAAAGCCGTACAAAAATGACCCGGGCGATAACGGGCAAAAGAATCCTGCTCATTTTATAGAATTAGTATCGGCACTTGCCATTATTGACTTTTTGGAAATTCCCGATACTAGACTGAAGTGTTCTGAAGGTAAAGCTGAAAAACCGATTTACAAAGAATTTGGTATCAGGAATGATACAACAGATATTAAATTTTCAGATTTTGAGGACTTCACCGAAAGAAAAATCAGTCTGCGACTTTCTCAACTTACTTTGTTCCAAAAATACTTGAATGAACATTTAAATGGCGCTATTGAGAAAGAACCATGGAGCATTGATAGCCCCGAAGTGGATCAGAAATTTGTTGATGATTCATTTTATAGGACCAACATTTCAGAATTTCTTAATGCTTTTGTCGAATGGTTTAAAGAAATGGGCGACAATAAACGAGGGTTTGCACCTTTTAACATGGATGCCACTATTGATTCCTTTATAAAAACTAAAGTTGGGAAGCATGGGATTTTTAAAAAAAGATTTGACTATCCAGAGTTTAACAATCAATTAAATAAAATTTCGAAGAGTTCAAAGACTTTGAACAGAAGTTCAGTACAGTCCAGATTTTTAGGATTATTTTTTAAAACAACCCAGAATATATTAACTAAACATTACGGTTTTAAAAAAATAGAAACATGAGCAAAATATTTGGATATACAAAAAAAGGCGGTAAGGATTGGTTTAATTCTGATGCCTATTCTGCCAATGAAATTAAAGATATTAAAGACCCCGAAGGCGGAAGTGTGGCCTCTTTGCCTACGGCCATCCCAAGTCCTTTTGCAAGGATTGACCTTGTGAAAACGGCATTCAGTAACCTTGTCAAATCTCCTGACTTAAAAGCATATACTAAGGATGGCGATGTGATCGTAAGTAGAAATGATGAAAAACTGGTGTCGGACTGCTTAGACCTTGCCGAAATGCTTTTCAACATTGACAGCATCAAGGATAAAATCAAAATTATTGTTTGGGACAGAGATGCCGAAATAACGAAACTGAAAAGCAGTTCTGCTAAACACAGACGACTTGCCGAAACATTAGAACTCTATTTAGAACAAGACAAAAAAGCATATAATTTTGAATTGCTTAAAAGGTTTTACCTGATTGAATACAATCACAAAATTATTGGTTGCACTTCGCCCGCTACTCTGTTCTTTACTACGGCAAATGATTTATCACATGCCCAAATTCAACTGACAAAAAATGATGTAACCTTTGATGAGGAATACGCACCACTTTATGAAAGGGATCCAGAGTTTCAAAAATATCTGTATCTGCTTTTTAAAGCTAACGATTTGCTTTCAAAACACCTTACAGTAATTACTGAATATCTAAGCAGAAATATTAAGGTATTAGAAGCATTGTCTCAAAATTTGGAATTATCAAATGAAGAACGAGAGAACTATAAAGCAATTCATTCAACTTTAAATACACTTGATACTTCCGAATTCAAAACAATATATTCTGAATTGAACACAGGCATTTCATCAGGTGATATGGTAGAGGTGATTGGTGTTCCATTACAAAAACGTAAAAAATCAGAAATAGTTGAATCAATAAAATCCAGTGACTTTATTATTCAATCTTTAAAGTACTTTGGAGAATTAAAGCCGCTTGTTTTACAGAATAACCTGAATAAACCGTTCAGATATGTAAACGACATCTGGAACAACACAATTAAAGTTCCCTATGTAGATAATGAAGTTCTTTTAGAAAGAAGGAGGCTTCCGGGGGTACAAATACAGTATCCTTATTTAACTGTAAGTGATTTTTTAGAACCGTATTTAATCCGTTTAGTTTACCCTATCAGTAAAGATAAATTTTTTGATGGCAATGTAATCATAGAAGTCGGTGATGATTCTAAAGGCTATGTTTTACCACTGAAAAAGCAGTTTTTCGATTATTTCAATTCCGATGATTTGATAAGTTCATCTGCTAACAAACCCAAAATTGAAATGGTGCAGAGTGTAGCCGGTTCAATAAAAGTTACTTTGCGAGTCCCAATTGCCAGGTATGGTGAATACATATCGTTTGAACGGACTTACTATCAATCGCCAGATAACCAAATTACCAAACCTGATGAGGAAAGGAACAAAGGTGTAATTGTGGAACATCAAGTTGGATTAACGATATATCCTTGGATAAAAACCAAAGATCCGGAATTAGGCGCATATTACAGAATACAACTAATTGACAGAAATATTGCCGGGATATTCAAAAACACTGACTATAATCTTCAATTCTTTGGTTCTAATTCCGAAAAGCCAATATTAGTTAAAAATGAAGAAAACCAGAATTCAGGTAACCCAAGGAAAAGATCAACCAAAGAAAGTTCTGATGCCACAACTAGGTACTATGTTTTAGAAGACGAATTTGACTTGATTCAAATCAAAGACAATAGTAATCCTGATATTCGAGGTGTAATAATTCCAAAGTGGCCACCACCTTTCAACGAAGGAAGTACAAAATTCAGTTTCGCAATAGACTTTGGCACTACAAATACTCATATTGAATATAAAACATCAGCATCAGGTCCCAAGGCTTTTGATATATCTAAAGAGGATATTCAAATTGCCACTTTATATGATTCTCTAAAAACTACAGAGGATTTTGGAGGATCTGGTGCGATAGCAATAAGAGAAATGATTGATTATGAATTTGTGCCAGAAACTATTGGTACTGGCTCAATCTACAGGTTTCCAACGAGAACAGTATCTGGTGAAAGTAAAATCTTCAATAATTTGAATCAGAGCAGCTTTGCACTTGCAGATTTTAATATTCCATTTAATTATGAAAAATCACACGATCAAGTTAACGAAATAAAATCTAATCTAAAATGGGCAAATTCAGAGCTTGGGAATATTATTAGAGTATCCCGATATTTTGAAAAATTATTTCTTTTAATGAGAAACAAGGTATTGCGAGGAGGTGGGAACATTAAACAAACAGAAATAGTTTGGTTTTACCCATCAAGTATGTCTACGGAAAGGAAGGAAAGATTAGAATATTTAGTAAACACACTATCAGAAAAGTATTTTAAAACGACTGAACCACCAAAAGGATTAAGTGAATCATTAGCACCTTACTATTACTATAAGGCAACAGGTAAAATTCCAGGGGGTGGTTACTCGCCTGTTGTTTCAATAGATATAGGCGGAGGAACTTCAGATGTAGTTGTGTTTAAATCTAATAAGCCAATTCTAATAACTTCATTGAAGTTTGCAGGTAATTCAATTTTTGGGGATGGGTTTTATGAATATGGTGCTACATCGAATGGGTTAGTAAATAAATATTTACCCCATTACGAAAATCTTTTAAATGAGAACGGGTATCCCAACTTGACTAAGGTTTTAAATTCTATAAAAGGAAGAAATAAATCGGATGATATTATAGCATTTCTGTTTTCACTTGAACACAATCATCGTATTCAAGATAGGAACTTATTCTCTTTTAACGGTCTACTATCGAATGACAGAGATTACAAGATTTTGTTTCTTTATTTTTATACGGCTATTATATATTATACTGCACAGTTAGTTAAACGCGAATTGGGAACAAAAGAACAACCAAGCAACATTGTTTTTAGTGGAACAGGCTCAAAAATCCTTCAAATAATTACCCCCAACCAAAACACCCTTTCCGAGCTTACGCAAATGATTTTTGAAGACGTATATGAAGAACCATTTGGTACGGAAGGACTCAAAATAAAGATTGAAAAGAATATACCTAAAGAAGTAACCTGTAAGGGTGGGTTAATGGCGGATTTAACAGATTTGAATGTCAACTTAAAAGAGATCAAAAAAATACTTACCTGCCTTGAGGACAAAGGTATTACACAATTGAAATACCACATGTTGAAAAACAACAATCCAGAGAATCTCACTACATACATAAAACAATTTAATCAATTCTTTTTAACGATAAATTCTAAAATAGATTTTAAGGATACTTTTGGTGTATCTTCAAAATCTTTAGAATTTTTTCAGCAAGAAATAAATAAGTATCTGCTCGATTTTCTTTTTGATGGTCTTGAATACATTAAAAAATTAGACGAAATATCAACGAATGATGATAAGGTGATTGAAGAAACGCTTTTCTTTTATCCACTTATTGGGGCTATAAATAATTTGTCATCGCATTTGTCAAAACTAAATCCAGTAAATGCCTGAAAAATGAAAGCATTTCCTTTTTTAATATTATCAATAACAATACTTACAATTTTGGCTTGTAATTCAAGTTGTAAAAAAGAGGATGCTGCTTCAAGTAGAGAGGACGAGCAAATAGGTAAAACAGATGTAGAGAAAGTAATTAATTACATCAATTGTAGATGTGTCGAATTTTTATTAGAGGAACGAAAAAATCAAATAAATAAGATTTGCGAACAAAACCCTACTGACAAAGAAATTCAGGATATTATACCAGAAAATGAAAAAAAAATTCATGAGTTTTCAACTGAAATATCAAAGTTGAAAAAAGACAATTCTATTGAAAACGCAGAAGAAATTTTTCAAATAATATTTACCAACGGAAATATTGCTAATCTTTGGAATTACCTTATAAGTGGTAAAGATTATTCAGCGTTTAAATCAAATTTGGAGAAAAACATCAAAAAGAATTTTGACTCAGAACTTCAGGCAGATAGAACAAACGATTTAATGGTTCAAATTGATAATTTGGAGCAACGATTAGAAATAATTGAAAAAAATAATAATAGAAATATGCTTATAGTGCTTTTTTTACTTGCAATTTCTTTTTTGCTTTTCTTTAATTATAATCCAATAAAAAAAATTATCCTGAAATTACTAAAAAACAAACCACGGGTTGAACCGTCAAACTCGATAAAAGATACAGATAATTCCTTAACAATTCAGGATTTAATTAATGATAGGACATTTCATGAAACTGTATCTAAAATAGTATTGCCATTAGTCAGGTCGGAAATTGAAAAAAAATTAGTAGAACATAATAAACAAACTAGTACAAATCTTGAATTGAACGTTTCAAAAGAGGTTTCAACAGAAGAAAAAAAACCTGAAGTAAATATTTTCTATTTATCCACTCCAAATTCTGATGGAAGTTTCAACGAAAGTTCTATATCGCTACTATATAAGGAAGGGGCTTCGATTTACCGGTTTATGAAAACTGGACATAACACTGCGAATTTTCTAATTGATGAAAAAGAAGCGTCTATAAAGCTTGCTTTGCAATACCCCGACAAAAACATTGACCCCGTTTGCGATGCAGAAAACGCATATAATCCAAATGCAAAACGCATAACAACAATAGATATGGGAAAAGCTGAATTAGTTGGAGGAAAATGGATAAAGAACTCTAAAGCAAAAATTCGCTATGAAGGTTGAAATGCTTGAATTTATTCTTGTTGGTGTTATTGTTATAATCCAGCTAAGTGTGTTTATAAGAACTGTAATAAAAATAACACAGTTCAGGAAAATTATCCCTTATAAACATTCTCCACAGGGCAAGCCTAGTTACACAATTAAAAGGGTTGAAATACCAATATCTGATCTGGAAAAACAATCTCCAAATGAGATTTTGGAAAATATAAATCAAAATAATTATAGCTCTCCCCATTCAATTTTCAATCCTACTGATAATTTGCATTATGAAAATTTAGAAGCAGGAGAAGATTATGAAATAGTTGAAGAAATTATTGAAGATAATTCATCTGAAAACCCAGAAAACCTCATTGTTTCTGTTATTATGAGTAATGGAACAACAAATGAAGACTTTCAAGAGATCCTGAATTCAATAAATAGTTATCTAATCAGAAATTCAGGCGCTGCATCCGATTTTAATCTGATTAAAGACATTCTTGAAAGACATTCTAATGCCGTCGAAGAAGATATCAATTCATCTGTCGGCATACCTTTATATTTAGGATTAATGGGAACAATGATCGGGATCGTAATTGGTTTGTTTTTTATGCCCGAATTGAGTTTAACAGCGGGAAGTGCGACCTTTGGACAGGGTATTTCTGTTTTAATTGGAGGAGTAAAAATTGCGATGATTGCAAGCTTTACAGGCCTTCTTCTTACAATCGTTAATTCAGGCTGGGTTTTTAAAGGTTCTAAGACTTTACTTGAGATGAAGAAAAACAAATTCTACACCTTTATTCAAATAGAATTGCTGCCAATTATTAATCAAGGAATGGCATCGACGCTTGGATCATTACAAAGAAATCTTATCAGCTTCAACAATGATTTTTCAGTTAATTTAAGGCAATTGCAAGGATTATTCAATTCAAATATAAAGGTAATTCAACAGCATAAGGCATTGTTTGAAAAAGTTGAAAAAGCAAAAGTTTTTGAAACAGTAATACATAATCTTGAAGTTTTAAAAGAATTGAATACTTCAATTAACAAGTTTTCAGAATTCAACAAACAATTTGCAGAAAATCTTCAAAAGTTTGATGATATTTTTATTTCCAACAAAAAAACAATCTTAATTCATAAGGAATTTCTTGGGGCTATAGAGAAAGCAAAAGTGTATGAAATGGCCGTATATAACGCAAATGTTTTGGAGAAGCTGGACATTTCGATTGAACATTTAAAAATATTTAATGGCTATCTGGAAAACGTATCTTCGTTTGTTGAAAATTCCCGCCAAATAGTTGTCCGAACACAGGATTTCATTCAAAAAACAGATAAAATAAATACAATAGCGGACAGTCTTGAAAATAAATTGAACCAAGGACAACAGTTGCTGGATTTCCTATCAGCTCATTTCCAAAAATTGGAAGACCATAAGCAACTAACTTCAGATGCGGTTGCCGATGTGGGGCACTCAATTTCCGATATTTTCAAAGAATTAAAAACTCAAATCCAGAAATCAAGTGATCTCGTAAAAGATTTCACTGTCGATGAAATCGAAATTTTAAGAACTATTTTTTCTCAAAGCAGAACTAATTTGGAAAACCTTGAATATTTGGAATCATTAAACAAGGATTTTTCAGAGTTTAAAAATGGTAACAAACAGCAACTTGAAAATCTTAACTATAATATTTCAAAATCAATACAAATATTAGAGCAGATTGAATCTCACAATTCCAGTAGCGTTGCAAATTACATTAAGGGTTTGTTTAAGAAAAAAACGAAATGAAATACTATGAAATCAAAAGGCATGAGTTTTTTTTGGCCAAGTTTTGCAGACCTGATGACAAGCTTATTTTTTATTATGCTAGTATTCTATATGCTCACTTATTTTGGATTTTCAGATCGACTTACAATATTGCAAAATGAGCTAAAAGCTACCAAAGAAGAATTGGAAAAGTTAAATGATTCACTGCGTGTAACTGAACAACAGCTCAAAATAATAGATGAAATTCAAGCCGCTATAAAAGAGTTGCCAAAAAAATATTTTGCGTATGATTCTCCCTTTAAAAGATATTCCCTCGTCCAAAATATAGAATTTGCAAGAGGGAAAGATGACATCAAGCATAAAGATAAAGAATACTTGGAGAAAGTTGGAAGTTCAATCAGTAGCTTAATTCATACTTTAAAATCAAAACACGCAAAACACGATATTAAATACTTAGTAATAATCGAAGGCATGGCATCTAATGATAAATATATCGATAACTTTCCTTTAAGCTACAAGCGAGCTTTGGCAGTTTTCAAACTTTGGGAAAGAAGAGGAATTGTTCTAGACAAATCAGTATGTGAAATCCAAATTGCTGGATCCGGCATATCCGGAATTGGAAGATATCCAAGGTCAGAAGAAATGAAAAATCAACGAATACTAATTCAGATTGTCCCCAAAATTGGTCAAATTAATATTGAATGAACCATATCTCTCTCATTTATATTCTAATATTTTCATTTTTCCTTTCAGGGTGTTCAAGTTGTTCTCAATCCGGAAGAAGACTTGAGAAAAAAAATGTTAATGAAAATCCTCTTATACAAAACGGCTCAAAAAGAATCACAACAGGAAAAACAGTTGTTAAAATGCAGAAGTATGGTGGAGTTTATCAAATTCCTGTTGAAGTAAATAATGTTAAAATGTACTTTATTTTTGATACTGGAGCAAGCACAATCTCGATTTCCGAAACTGAATCAATTTTTCTATATAAACAAGGAAGTTTAGAAGATGAAGACTTTATTGGGACTTCTAACTTTGTTGATGCAAATGGTGATATATCAGAAGGCACCATTATCAATTTAAAAAGTGTAAAAATTGGTAATAAAACTCTATACAATATTCGAGCTTCCGTAGTTCACAATTTGAATGCACCATTATTGTTTGGACAGTCAGCATTAGAAAAGTTTGGTAAAATTTCAATTGACAACCACAAAGGAGAAATTACATTTGATTAGTATGAGTGAAGTTTTTAATTTGATTTTAATTCTAACAATAAGTGTTTTACTAACTTCTTGCAATTCGAGAAGTGGTAAGCGTATAAATAATCAACAACTTTTTCAGGTAATCAAAGTTGTTGATGGAGACACCTTCTGGGCAGATAGTCGAACTTCAAAGAGGTTAAAAGTTCGTCTGATCGGAGTTGATGCACCAGAATCACGAAAAACTTTTAGAAAAGAAGTTGGCCATTTTGGAAAAGAGGCAAAGGAATATTTAGATAAAATGATCGGAGGGAAAAATGTAAAAATTGAATTTGACATAGATACTTTTGACCAATACGGCAGAACACTTGCGTATGTCTATTTGGAAAATGGAACTTTTATAAATTTAGAATTGGTAAAAAATGGTTATGCAATGGTTATGACAATTCCTCCAAATGTACGATATGCAGAAGAATTTGTTCAGCTACAACGAGAGGCACGAGAGAATAATAGAGGATTATGGAAATCTGAATAATTACAACAAATTAACCTTAATTTCTAT
>CAZKDA010000055.1:0-23846 GCA_964551455.1 uncultured Saprospiraceae bacterium | reverse complement strand
ATTGACGATACTGTCGCAACCGTTTGTTGTGGTCAGGGTTTCTGAATAATTTCCGGTTGTGGTGTAAATATTCCCGCCGACGCTCACGCTCTCCCCCTCGCAAATCGTTTCCACGAGATTTACCGCAAAGGTTGGATTCACAGTGAGATCGAGGTTGACGAGGCTGTCGCAGCCGGTTGCGGTGGTCAGGGTTTCTGAATAATTTCCGCTTGTGTTGTAAACATTTCCACCGACGCTCACGCTCTCTCCCTCGCAAATCGTTTCCACGAGATTTACCGCAACGGTTGGGTTTACGGTGAGATCGAGATTTATGATGCTGTCGCAGCCGCTGGTTGTGGTTAGCACCTCGGAGTAGTTGCCGCTGGTCGTATAACTATTCCCACCGACGCTGACGCTCTCTCCCTCGCAGATCGTTTCCACGAGATTTACTATAACGGTTGGGTTCACCGTGAGATCGAGGTTTATGATGCTGTCGCAACCGGTTGTTGAAGTCAAAACCTCGGAGTAGTTGCCGCTGGTTGTATAACTATTCCCGCCGACGCTGACGCTCTCTCCTTCGCAGATGGTTTCAACCAAATCTGTAACCGGAGCATTGGGGAAAACTGTAATCATTAAAGAATTAGAAATTTCACTACAATCCTCGTTGTGGATATTTGAAATATCATCGGAGGCTACAACCCTGTAGAGACCGGCTTCTGCAAGCGTTGCATTAAATGAATGGCTAGCAGCGGTTGCTCCGGGGATGTCCGTCCAGTTGTTTCCATTGTCATCACTGAATTGCCATTGGTAATGTGGGGTGGTATAACCTGACGAAAGATTGGCGCTGATCGAGATGTTTTCATTTTCACAAACACTCAAACCAGTATCGGCAGAGATCACTACTTCGGGGCTACAATCAACAACAGCTATATTTTGATTATAAGTTGTAATATTTCCGCAATTATCTTCAGCCGTCCAGGTTCGTTGAATGGTAAAAACATCAACGCAGATACCCGGGAGCGTGGTTTCAGAAAAATCGACAAGCACGTTATCATCACAATTGTCAGTAGCGGTCATCACATCAGCGGGAGGAATGCTGCCGCAATCCACGGTAATATCGGCTGGAGCGCCGGACAAAACGGGCGCGACGTTATCCACCACCACGATACTTTGCTGAACGGTAGCCTGGTTGTCGCAATCATCAGTGGCTACCCACGAACGTAGCAAAGTGTAAAAGCCGGAGCAGGTTGCCGGATGTTGGTTTTCACTATAATCAATATTCACATCGGAGCTGCAATTATCAGTGGCAGTCAATGATAAAGGCGGCGGAATTGCATCGCAGCTAACGGTTATGTCCAGAGGAGTGGTGTTAAAAACCGGTGGCGTATCATCTCTTACCGTGATGACCTGGTCGATGGTTTGGGTATTGCCACAAGGGTCTGTTGACGTCCAGGAGCGGGTGAAAGTATAATCGCAAATGTCAGTGATTGAAATATCGGATTCGTTGTAAACAATGTCGATGAAGGTGGTGATATCACAACTGTCATAACTGACCATATTATTTGGTGGAGAAGGAATGTCGTCACAATCTACGGTTATATCTTCCGGAGTTACGGTGAAAACCGGCGGGACGAAATCGCCGATCGTAAGCACCTGGCTGGCAGTCGATTGGTTGCCGCAGTCGTCGGTAGCCGTCCAGGTTCTGATGAGTTGGAAATGATTTTCACAAAGGCCGTCGATGCGTTGTTCTGAAACTTCCAGTTGTACATCATCATCACAATTGTCATAAGCTCCGGGTACGGCGTCGGTTTCAAAGAGTGTGATCACATTTACGGCATCGATCAGGTTTCCATAAGTGAGGTCGCTCGGAGCGCCTTGAATGGCTCTGAATACAAAAACCGAAGTGGTTTGTCCTTCGGGTACATGATAGTTGACGTTGTGGACCGTCCAGCCGGAACTTGCGGTGGCTGTGAAAGTGCCAAGCCATGTGAGGTTGTAAATATCCGATCCGGCATAGACGGCCATGATGTCGTCTGTCGGGTTGATTCCCGAAACTCTTTTGTGGTGTGCAAAGCTGATCTGCAAAGTGGTGGTTGGAACGGTACAAAACTCCTGGAAAAAATCACCGTTGTTATTGCCGTTGAGTTCTGCGTGATAATTTCCGCTGTAAGAGGCAATGCCATCCACGCCACCGGATTTTTGGATTTCGATTCTGTTATCAGCAGCTTCGGTACTCCATCCGGGGATGTCGTTTTCGTGGATGGAAGCCCAGTTTCCGCCAAAACCGGGTTGTTCAAAATCGCCATTCTGAAAAGAAGAAAGACAATCTTCGCATTGAATTTCGACATCAGCGGGAATGTTGAACAGAGTTGGCGGAGTGTTATCGACTACCTTCACGATCTGGGTCAATGCAAGGCTGTCGCCGCCGCAAAAACCTCTGGTCGTCCAGTTCCTTTGCAGGGTAAAAATGTTGTTGGCGCAGCCGGATTCCTCAACCAGCGTTTCGGAAAACCTGACCTCGAAACAACCGTCTCCCACCACCGGCAATGCTGGATCGGGAACCGGATCATTGCAGGAAATGAAAATGGTATCGGGCTGCGGGGCCACGGAAAGTTCAGCGGCGTTGCAAACAAAAAACTCAAGGCAAACCTCCTGCAAAAGGCCAAATTCGTTTGTAACCAACACGGCAACTTCGTCTGTTCCGGTGTAACCTGCGGGAGCGGTATAATCCATGCAAAGGTTTGTGCTGATCGCCGCCGAGCCGTAACTCGTGTCATCGTCAATATTTAAAATGTTGCCGTTGTTCGTACAATTTTTTACCGTAAGGCAGTGAGAAATGGTATTCCCGACGCACAGGCTGTCAACGAAATAGTTGTTTGAAGGCAAATCGGTTCTTGGATCGAAGATGTCGATCTTTTCCATAAATCCCGGAACAAAGCAGAACCCTCCCGATGTACTGGTGATCCCTGTGACAAGGCCGGTCTGAAAATTCCCTTCGGCTTCCAGCACGTTGTAAAAATCAATGTTTTCATTTTCAAATAAAATGGTCGAATAACCTGATGCTCCGAACACGGGTGTTGCCGAAGCCACCAGCGAATAATCCTGACCGTTGAAGAGCAACCCCGGCAGATATTCATCGCGGATGATGACAAAAGCGGCATTGATCTCGCCCCCGTCCTGTCGTAAAAATTCGACTTTACTATTGCCGTTGCAGGTTGCCAGAGGAGGCACCAAGGCCATATCTACTTCGGGGTCGATCGTGGACAGGCCGCTGAACTGAAAAACATAGCAGGGTTTGTTCGCCGAAATATGTTGGGCATATCCGAATGGGCCGGGAAGATCGACTTCGAGGTAATTTCCCGCATCGACATTGACCACCGGCGGTACATTGCCATCAATAAATACATCGGTATCATCTTCAGTGGGAACGACTACCACGTAGTTTTGATAGTTCGGCCCTTCTCCGCGCACCAACACGTATTCCGTGCCTACGTTACAAACAGGCACCAGTTGATCGATGCCGCTATCAGCAGAGTTAGAGTTACAAATATTCGTGTTTTGAGAACCGCTGACCACGGCGATGGGTTTGTCGGCGGTTACCAGGGAGCCGGAAATGGTTGTGTTATTATTATTGTCACGAACCAGGTACGACTCACCGGCATTCAAAATCACATTGTGCGGGTTTGAAATTCCGCCGGCCATCGTGGTGGAAAAATTGAATTCCACAGAAGTATTATCCTCCGTGGCCATGACGGAAATGAAATGATTTTCCCGGAGCGAGGTATTTGCGGCTCCGCAGGTTTTCGTCTGACTTCCCGTTCTGAACGAGCGCCCCAGCCCCTCTTCTCCTTTTACGGAAAGCATGAATTTGGTGAAATAACCATTCACAGCGTAGATCACCTGCACGGGTCTGTCGGATTCGATGATAAATCCCCGGTTTGCCTCGACGGTGTTGTGATTCGGAGTTTGCAATTTATTTTGATCCAGCGCTACAACTGCCGGAGTGCTGTTGTTAACGACAACTGTC
Organism: uncultured Saprospiraceae bacterium; assembly: GCA_964551455.1. Taxonomy (GTDB): domain Bacteria; phylum Bacteroidota; class Bacteroidia; order Chitinophagales; family Saprospiraceae; genus JAHDHW01. The sequence continues at coordinate 19,840 of CAZKDA010000055.1, read as the reverse complement.
TGGTTGAAGGTGGTTCCGTCGCCGGTTCGGATATTGACGTTGGCCTGCTCGAAAAGTGTTGTGATCGTGAGGTTTGAGGGGCCGTTGTATTGCCCGCCATTCATTTGCCAGACCGGTGGGACATAATATTCCAACACCGGATCACAATCATAGGAAATGGACTTATCAGAACAGGAGCATTCCGGATCTTCGCCGTCGATCAGGCCGTCTCCGTCGTCGTCGATGCCATTGTTGCAACATTCACAAGCTACCGTGATCGTTTGTGTTTCTTCGGTAGTATTTCCACAATCATCGATCGCTGTCCAGATGCGTGTAACGGTGTAGCTAATGTCCGTGCAGCTTCCGTTGCTGGTTTGGGTGCTGGTTTCCGAAAAACTGATCTGCACATCATTGTCGCAATTGTCCGATGCGCAAATGCTGTTTTCATCCGGCTTTTCAGCAAAAATCTCAACTTCTGCCAGCGAAAGATAATCTTGTTTATTCAATTGAACCCTCACGTAACGGCCAGTGGCATTTACCATTACTTCGGTAGGAAATCCTGCATTCGATGCAAAATGAAAAGCCGAAACGCCATCCTGGTTGATGGAAGTTGTCAGGTCGGTCGAAAGAAAAGGGTCTTCCGAAACCAGGACGTAAAAATTTGAAAGGCGGTTGGAACAGCAATCCGATCTGTTCCAGATATTGATATAACCGATATTTTCAACTTCGAGCAGATCGACCTCCCACCAGGGGCGGACGCTGTTGTTTGTGTGGGTTACGGAGTTGTTCCCCCAAACTCCGCTGGTATTTCCATCGACAGCCCTTGAGGCTGCGCCGCTATGAGCAGTACTCGACTGTGTTGATGGTTTGCCCAAAGCCACGTTTTCAAAAATGGTTTGGCAACCGGTAGTGGGGGGCGCGGGAATGCTGGCACTACAGGAAACCGTAATATCTTCGGGAATGTTGGTCATTTCCGGTTCAGTGAGGTCAATAACAATGATCTCCTGCGCATCCGAAATGACGTTTCCACAATCGTCCGTTGCCGTCCAGGTTCGTGTAATGATCTGGGGGCAGTCGCCATCGGTAGTCTCATCGAAGACCACTTCCAGGCTGTCGGAATTATAGTCGAAGGCTGTGACATTGGGCGGAGCAGGAACCTCACCGCATTCGACGATCGTATCATCGGGCACTCCGTTCATTACCGGCAATCCCGTTTCAAATACCTGGTAGTTTGCTATTTGTTGTGAACAGTTGCCAATGGTTGTGTTTATAACCAAAACCGAATAAACGCCCGGAGTTGGAGGAACAAAATATGAAGTATCGCTGACGATATTTCCGTTTCCATCCGGGCCGTCAAACCAAGTATAATCAAAGGATTGATCCGGCAAGTTTACAACTGCTGTCAACGGGATGGTATTTACCTGGTTGTTGCATATCGTGATGGTATCCGGGCTGATTTCAATTTCGTAAAAATGGTAGATGTTAATCCTGACCGTATCACAAACCGTCGGTGGGGTATTAGAACAAAAAGCAGCTTCGGCTGTGCCGCATAATTCGTAATCGATAAAAGCGGGAGCGCCATCCGGAGCTGTAAAAACGGGGTTTAAGCAGTTGCTCGTACAACTCAGATAGCTGTTGTATTCCCCTGTGCCGGATGTGATGTCGTTCCACTCGACGGTCGTGGCATACAATCCCACTGCGCTAAGCTGTAAATCACAATCCACGATTGCGGTTGCATCCACCATGACCGGCGGCGCAGGTATGGTTTGGATATAATATTCATTGACGTTGTTCCCGGGTTTGCAAAATGTCAGGGTGAAGGGGCCGGTTCCTTCGAGGCAAAACGCATCACCTACGGGTGTAGGATCATTGCAATCGATCTGATAGTACATCGCTCCGGAAGGGACTGCGCCGGAGTATATCCCGAATTCGATGCCCATCGTTTGGTCATGGATGGTGATCTCAAATTCGATGCATCGGGGAGGCGGAGCCGAGATGGTCAATCCGCAGCAAAGTCCTTGCCTGGACACTCCGGGAGAAACCCATAACATTTCGGCTTTAGCGCTCAGATCAGCTTCGAAAAACGGTGTGTCATCATCGCAAACACCGGAAGGATCCACTACTGAATTTGGAGACCACTCCAAATTTTCTCCGTTTGCATTTCCGACATCAGCACAATCGTCGCCCGCATGTCCGTTAGCCCAAAGGCTTGTCAAACACGAAAAAAAAATGAAAAAATTTATATATCTGTAAAGGTTTATCTCCATACTCCCTTTCCCATAAAATTTAAAACAAATGTCCGTTTACGCAGGAGGGGTGAAAATGAACTGTTCCGATCATAGTGAAGATTCAATGAAAGAACCGGGAATGTTCAATTGTCGTTTTTTTTAAAGGCTTTGTTTGAGTTTAGGTTAAGCAAGCATTATGCCTAAGTGCCTTTTTATTTTTCTGAAAAAAGCTAATTCATAACAGGCAAAATCTTAACGATTTCTATTTGGAGGTTGTAAAAAAACTACTTGTAAAAAAATGGTTCATTTTTATTCTTAAAATATAAAAATATATTGTTTATCGAAAATCATTTCACCAGTGAAAATATTCGTACCGATTGAATGCAATTGCAACAGAATTTTAAGGATGTACCTTTATTAAAAAACAAAAGACCAGGCTATAAAAACCTGATCTTTCTACGGATATTGATCTTTGGGATATTTTAATCTATCTCAATAGCGTGACATTTCCTTTTTTGGTAAATATTTCACCGTTGCCGCATCTTACGCGGAGGTAAAACCCAAACACATCGGCGCTGAGATCCTTACCGTCGAAGGTGCCGTCCCAACCCTCATCCTGCGAATTGGACTCGAACATCTTTTCGCCCCAACGATTGTAAATGATGAAGTGAACTTCCGTGATGTCCGAACCTCTTAGGTAAAGCACATCATTATGGCCGTCGCCGTTGGGTGTGAAGGCATTGGGGAAGAAAACGTAGGGTTCTTCACAGGCCGGATGCACTACGGTAACCGTCACCTGGCTGATCATGGCGCAACCGGTTTCCGGATCTGTGACGGTCACGGTATATGTTGTTGTTTCCAGCGGCGTTCCTATCGGATTGGAAATCGTGGAATCGTTGAGCGTCTCTCCGTTCGACCAGGCGTAAGTTGCGCCGGGAATCTGGTTCACGTTTAGTTGGGTGGTTTCGTAAATACATATCTCCGAAGGTTCGGCAGTAGCATTGGTTTCGCCGATATTTATCACATCGACAAAAGCGCTGTCGGTGGCTTCACAACCATTTTCGTTGATTACAGTGTAAACATAGTATTGACCTTCGGTTGGGGTGACCATTATTTCGTTGGGATTGTCTGTAAAAGTGATATTTTCTCCCTCCCAAATCCAATCTACACTATCCAAAGGACTTATAAAAATGAAAACGGAATCGCCCAGACATATCTCAGCCGGATCAGGCGGCCCTACCAATGGAATAAGATCAAGCGTCAGCATTACGGAATCCATGTCCATACATCCAAGCGTGTCAATATATCTCACGTAATAAATGCCTGTCTGAAGTGGTTCTCCCGGATTGGATTGATTGGTCAAAACCGGCCCGGTTCCTTCAATGGTGTTGAAATCATCATCAAAAGACCATTCGATCAGGATTTCATCACAATTTTCACAATCGGCACTGATAAACATAGGGGCATCCAGTTCGTCACAATATAACGAATCGCCTTGAGCCATCAGGTTGATCGGATCAACCACAATGACCTGGATAGTATCATTCTGGGGACATGAAAAGCTGTTGCTCGTATCTGAAATGGAAACCGTGATCACCACATCCTCCGTGATGAACGCGACGGCATGCGGGGAGCTTGGGTCGTCGAAAATGCCTGGAGGCGCCCATTCAAAGACGAAGCTGGTATCGCTTCCACTATACAGTTGCAGGAAGTCATCATCACATGCCATTATAGTGTCCGGGAAAGGAAGGTCAATAATATTTATAGGAATTGTTTCCTGTAAAGTATCCAGACAACCCTGTATATCCATCACGATCAGCATAATGTCCAGCGTGTCGGATTGCGGAATGTCGAGTACTAACATGCTGTCCATGGAAACTGAATCGCCGTTGATGATCCATTCCCATCCTGCAATGTCACCGAATACGGAAGTGGAAATATCTCCCAGCGTTAATTCAGCGCCATTTTCATTGCAATCCAAAGTGGCATCGATGCCCATATCGAAAATCGGCGGATCAACCACACAAACCTCATGAAGGATCGTATCCTGCTGGAAACAATTTATACCGGCGCTGGGCAGCATGATGAGGGTGACGGTGTAGCATCCTGGTTCCGAATAATCATGACTTGGATTTGTGCCGATAGCGCCGCCCGGATTACCCGGATCGCCAAAATTCCAAACGTAAATAATGCCTGGTGTGGCATTGACTGAAAAGTCAACGGTAAGACTGTCGCATTGCATGGTGCTGATAATGGTATTGACTACCAAAGAATCGATCACCGTAATATGCAGGGTATCATTCACAAGACAGCCGTATTGATTGGTAACGTCGTACCAGACGGAATAATCACCTGCCCCTCCCGGATTGATCGTTGGGGTTCCTGTATGCTCATTGCCATCAATGACGATCAATGAATCAGGCCCCCAATCGTAGGTCAGCGTATCACCGGGATCCAGATTGATGATAGTTATGATTGAGTCGGTGCCAAAGCAGGTGAGGGTATCATATTGGACAACAATATTCACCGCTCCTTCGATGATGATCACACTATCCCGCGCAAAGCAATCTCCGCTGGTCACTTCGACAAAATAAACGGAGGTATCGGATGGAGTCACCGGGAGGGTTGGATCGAAGGGATTGCCGTCCTGGTCTGTCCAAACCACTGTAGCTCCGGGCGGTTGGATATCCGCGCCGATGATGATCGACGTGTCGCAAATAATCGTGTCATTCATCAAAACGATGGTGATCTTGTTGGTATCGGCATCGAGCGGAAGATCGCCGGAAAGTACACAGCCGTTTGCATCGGTTATGGTTATGCTGTAAATGCCGGGTTCCAGGCCGGTGGCTATGGTATCCGTTGAAACCGGAGGATCCCATGTATAAGTATATCCTCCAGCCCCGCCGTTTACATCGACCAGGGTGATCGAACCAAGTGAATCACAATGTTCGTCCACGATTTCCACCACCACATTGATCTGGGTTGGCGCCTCGATGGTAAAACACTCTGAGGCATGCAAACAGTCATTGGCATCAGTGACATTGATGCAGTAGGTACCGGGCGCTAATGTTCCGTTTTGATAGACATTTCCAAAAATATCGACAATTTCTTCGGTTGCCGGATGCTCAAAAGTACCGCCATAAATAACCGAATAGCTCACCGTGCCATCTTCATCACCGGGGCAAAGGATCTCCGAAACGGAATTGATCGTAACCTCAGCCTGTGGATCGTAGTTGGTGATCGAAAATAGAACGCTGCCCTGGCATCCCGTTACATTGTCTGTAACAATAACTTCATAAATTCCGGCCTCCAGATTGTCATTGGTCTGGCTTCCCCAGCTATAGCTGAAATCTCCGGAACCGCCCGTAACATTGATGGTTGCCGAGCCATTGGCCATAGCGCAATCCGGCAACTGGTTGATCGTAACGGTAACCACAATGTCGTTCAATTCTTCAACCACAACCGTAATGACATTGGGGCAATCGGGGTCGTTAGGATCGGTGATGGTGATGTAATATTCACCCGCTGGCAAGTCTGCTCTTTCAAAGTTGCTGACGACGGTTCCTATATCCGGGTTCCAGGCATATTCATAAGCCGGGTTGGAAAAAGTAACCGTTCCGTTAGACAGGCCGCAATCCGATGGCGTGGAAACATATGTGACTTCCGGACCATCGATATTGCCGACCGTAAAAGTTTCTATTGTGAAACAATTGTCCGGAAAATCCTCATTGGCAACGGTTACGGAGTATGTTCCTGCGGCAAGGTCAAAGGCAAAATTACCTGACGAATTGGTAACATTGGCCGACCAGGTATAAGTGAAACCCGCAGGCCCGCCGTGTACATTTATAAAGGCAAATCCATCGGCATTTCCGCAGGTAGCCTGGGAAATCAAAAGTCCATCGACAATAACCGGCGGACAGGGGCAATCGTCCTCAACGATCAAATTATTGACGATCACTTCACAGCCATTTGCATCGGTTATGGTAAGGCCATAATTCCCGGGATCCAAGTTTTCTGCAATAGAATCAGATGGGCTTTGAGGCGGATCCCATTCATACACATAACCACCGGCGCCGCCGCTTACTTCCACGACGATTGACCCTCCTTCATTGCAATCCTGGTCATAAACCGAAATGTCCACATCGATCTGGGTTGGCGCTGCTATTTCAAAACAATCTCCGCCGCTGACACAACCATTTGCATCGGTGATGACGATACAGAATGAGCCGGCTGGCAGGTTGCCGTTGGTGTAAACATTGCCGTCGGCATCCTGTATGATCGTATCGGCTGGAAAGGCAAATCCACCATCGTAAATGACAGTAAATTCAACCAGGCCATCGTTATCGCCGGGGCAATTTAAAGTTGGTTGCGAAGTAATGGTCACGGTGGCTTGCGGAGTATTTGTTGTTAAAACAAAAATTACTGAACCTGTACAGCCGGTTTCATTATCCGTAACGGTAACCTCATAAATGCCCGCACTTAGGTTGGTGACGGTTTGACCGCCCCAGCTATAGGAATAGTTGCCGGAACCACCGGAGGCATTGATCGTCACGGAGCCGTTGTTCAGCCCGCAATCCGGGTTTTGATTGATCGTGGCATCTACCTGCAATGATCCCGTTTGCTCGACAACGACAGTTTTGATATCCGGGCAATCGGGGTCGGCAGGGTCAACGATGGTTACAAAATATACGCCTGCCGGCAAATCCGTCCGGATATTTCCGTTTGGCGTTCCAAGATCAGGCGACCAGGTATATTCGTAATTCGGATTGGAAAAAGTGACCGTTCCGTCATTCAAAGCACAATCGGAAGGCGTTGTGGTATAAGTGACCTCCGGGCCATCCGAATTGCCAACCGTAAAGGTTTCCACAATAAAACAATTGCTGGGAAAAGTGATGTCGGCAATGGTAACGGAATAGGTGCCAGCCATGAGATTGAAAGCCTGGTGGCCGGAAGAATTGGTGACATTGGGCGACCAGGTGAAAATATAATTGTCGGGATTTCCTACCACATTCACTTCGGCATAACCATCGGCATTTCCACAGGTTGCTTCAATAACGACCACGCTCTGAAGATAAATATCCGGGCAAGGGCAGGTGTCTTTTACCACCAGGCTGTTTCCGGCGGCGGTACATCCGTTGGCATCGGTCACGGTGACAGAATAGGTTCCGGCTGTCAAACTATCCACAGACGGAGTCGGTGGAAGCTGTGGATCCCAACTGTAGGTGTATCCGCCTGCTCCGCCGGTCACTTCAAGCGAAATGGAACCATATTCATCGCAGCCCGCGGGATATATGGAAATATCGACGTCTATTTGTGAAGGGTTTTCTATTTCAAAACAATCACCTGCCTGCAAACATCCGTTGGTATCCGTTATCACGATGCAATAACTGCCTGCGTAAAGGTTGCCGTTTGTATAAACATTGCCGTCGGCATCAACGATCATGGTATCCGCCGGAAATGAAAATCCTGCGTCGTAGTTGACTTCAAAATCTACAAACCCGTTTGTATCACCTGAGCAATTCAATTCATCGACCGAGTTGATCGTCAAGGTTGCCTGTGGGTTATTGACGGTTAAAACAAAAGTTATAGAACCGGTACAGCCTGTATCATCATCCGTGACGATCACTTCATACACTCCGGCTTGTAAATTATCTTGTGTTTGTGCTCCCCAACTGAAGCTGTAATTCCCGGAACCTCCTGTGACATTGATTGTGGCGGAGCCGTTTGCCACGCCACAATCGGGCAGTGCATTGATGGTAACCGTAATGTCAAACGGGCTGATCTCTTCAACGACCACCGTGATGACATTTTCGCATCCGGGATTGGCGGGGTCGGTGATGGTGATAAAATATTCTCCGGCGGGCAGGTCAATCCTTTCATAGTTGGAAACGACAGTACCCAAATCGGGATTCCAGGCATAATCAAAACTTTGCTCGGCAAAAGTCACGGTTCCGTCATTGACACCGCAAACACTTGGCGTAACCACGTAGTCCGATTCCGGTCCGTCGCTATTCCCTACCGTAAAGGTTTCTACCAAGGAGCAATTCGGAATTGAAGGATGTTCGATGGTTACGGAATAGGTTCCGGCAACGAGGTTGAAAGCCTGGTTGTTCACGGAACTCCCGACGTTGGGCGACCAGGTATATTGATAAAAGGTGCCATCAGGGTCGGAAACGACATTGACGGTGGCATGACCTTCTGCGTTGCCACAGGATGATTCGATGACCACCACGCTCGATATCGAAATCAAGCAAGGCTCGGGCGGGCAATTGAGATCGAGGATCAACTCTCCGGCGCCAACACTACATCCGTTTGCATCAGTAACGGTCACACCATAGCTTCCGGGCGCCAGGTTGGTCGCCGAAGGCCCGGATGGATTTTGAGGCGGATCCCACTCGTAAACATACCCGCCAGCGCCTCCCGTGACTTCCACATGAATGGCTCCGGGTGCTGTACAGGTGGCATCGACGATGGAAATATCGACATCAATCTGCGTCGGCGCTTTCAGTTCAAAACAATCGCCGGCACTCACACAGCCGTTTGCATCGGTGATGACGATGCAATATTCTCCAGGGGGCAAATTGCCATTGGTAAACTCAACACCATTTGCATTTTGGATGATGGTATCTGCCGGGAAGGCAAATCCGGGATCATAAGTCACAGTATAATTTACAAGGCCGTTTACATCTCCCGGGCAATTGAGGCTGAAGTCATCAATCACGAGATCGGCGCCCCCGCTGTTATCCGTAAGGGTAAAGGTCACAGAGCCTGTACAGCCGGTATCCGCATCGGTGACGGTCACGGAATAAACACCCGCAGCGAGGTCGTTCATGGTGGCATTTCCCCAGCTATAAGTATAGTTCCCTGAGCCGCCACTTGCCGTAATGGTCACGGAGCCGTTTGCAATGCCGCAGTCTGGGAGATTGTTGATGGTGTATCCTGCGGTAATCGATGGAATTTCTTCGATTACTACGGTTTCCACATTATCACAACCGGGATCGGCAGGATCAGTGATAGTTACAAAATAAGTACCTGCGGGCAGATCGGTTCGGATATTGCCTTCGGCGTTTGGCGTTCCGAGATCTGGCGACCAGGTATAATTAAAACCAGGTTCGCCAAAAGTTGCAGAACCATTGTCTTCACCGCAAACAGAGCCGGTAGTAACCAGCGTGGTTTGCGGGCCGTCCACATTTCCAACCGTAAAGGTTTCCACCAAAGTACACAGTACGGGTTGCGAGGTGTCGGTGATGGTCACGGAATAAGTTCCTGAAGACAGGCTGTCGGCCATCGGGCCATTGCTGTGGATCACATTGGGAGACCATTCGAAGGTAAAATTATTTGGGTTTCCAACGACATTTACAATGGCATATCCGTCGGTATTTCCACAGGTGGCTTCCACCACGACGACACTGGAGATCGTGATGGGTGGATAACCGATCACGATTCCCGTAGCAGTTGCCGTATTATTGATGGCATCGGTGACAGTCACGGAATAGGTTCCGGGAGCGAGGTTGACGATACCGGTGGTAGTTTGGCCGTTGCTCCACTGGTAAGTGAAAGGCGGTACACCGCCACTGACATTGGTAGTGATGGCACCGTTTTCTTCGCCACAGGTTGCAGGATAAATAGTGAGATTGACACTCAGGTCGAGCAACTCATCCGAGGCAGTATTCGCCTTGGCGCCGGTTGATGCACAAAGCAGTAAGGCAGCAAACAACAGTTGCCAGCTTTTAGCCTTTAAAAGGAAAAAGTTGGTTTTGCCTGTTGCTGTTAACTCGTTAAATGCTTTCATGTTCAAAATATGTTTTGGCCTGGTCATAAAGGTCATGGGATTTAATAAGTTTCGGTCGGGATACTTTTCAAGTCGATACATGCTCCCGGGGACAAACGAATGGCAATGATCTCAACCCTCCTCTCTTCAGAAGAATCAAGGCCGAAAATTGCTTGAAGTCCGGTTTTCGGAACGGAAGGAGGAGCTTGTGTATCGCCGTTCGGTACGGATACCACCCTTAGTTTTGCATATTCTTCAGGTGGCAGGTTATTTTTGAAATATTTGCGAATACTGTCTATTCTTCTTTTTGAAATGGCGTAGTTGTACGAGCCCTCATCCGCAGGGCCGAGCGGGCTTGCAAACCCTCTGAGGATAACGGTCAGCGTTTGCCCCTCATCGAGCATTTCGAGATAGGTTGACAGGTCGGAAGTAAAGTTTCGAAGCTTGAAAAGTCCTTCGTCTATTTTGCTGAAAAATTCATCGACGGTATCACGTCCCAGATAAGGGTTGTTTTTATAAAAAAGTGACCGCGAACCCAGGTAAGACCTGTGTAACTTGCCGTATCCTTTGTTGGCCAGGGTGTCTCTTCTGGTACGCGGGCCTGGTTCGTCATTGGCAAAATAGAGTCGGATGGAATCCGGCGGCTGTGGAAGTTCGCACAAACGAAGTTCATCTCTGAGAGTAGCTGGCGCAAACTCAATATTGTCGGTAACGGTGCGGTAGCTGATGTCAGTTGAGTAACCCTCTTTGGTCGCAACGATCTTGTACTTTTTCCCAAAGCGGAGCGGGAAATTGTACATCGAGCTAGTGCTATCCTGCTTAACCTCCCTGCCGGCATCATCGACCAAAGAAACCGAAACCTTGCATCCCGGCAAAGGGTTGCCGGATATCTTGTCATAGGTATATACATCCACATCAACTTGAGGTTCGAGATACAGATCGAGCGTGTCGCATTTCCCGCCTTTGCTGCCAATGGTGCTGAAGGGTTTTGAATCCGAAATCCATTTGCCGGATTTGGCGCCGTCGATTTCATATTCTTTCTCAAAACCTACGAAGAAGCTGTAAGTGTGGTCGTTCTCTTTGGATTGAGTGACGGGCGCTTCGGCGCCGGTTTCGTCGAGTGCAACTTCAGTACCGGTCAGCGGAAGCCCGGAGAGCTTGTTGAAAGTTCTGACTTCCAGGCATATCTGCGGGACGCGGTAAATATCGTTGCAAACGCAGAGGCTGTCCTGCGGATCACAGGAGCCGCCAGGTCGGTTGGAGGAAAAATACGCAGAGGAACCTTCGGAGTTAACGGTGTAATACACTTCGTCGTAGCTCGTATTTACGGGAGGTTCCAAACCTTTGATCTCTCCCCAGCCTGAGCCGCTTTTTTGTATGCTGTAAATATCGAAGCCGCCGAGGTTTCGCAATCCATTCGAACTGAAATAAAGGGTTTGGGTAGTCGTGTGGAAAAATGGCGTGATGTCTTCTTCGTCGGTATTGATCTCAGCAATGTAGTTCGGTGTTCCCCAATTTCCGTCGTCATCCATGAAGCTGTACCAGATATTGAGATCGCGACTTGTGTCGGAAGTATCTACCGGGCGGTCGGAAACGAAAAACAGGATTTCTTTTCCGGTTTCGCCATCGACCCCGAGAGATGGTTGGGTTGCTGTAAACTCATCGGAATTGATCACCGTGGAAAGGCTGTCAACCGGCCCCCACTGCTTGCCTGCTTTGTCCCTGAAATATATTTTGCAATGCATATCAGTGACATTGATGTTTTTGCAGACTGTGTAATAAATGCGGTCTTTTTTATCATTAAAAGCCACATTGCCGGAGTGGAGGTTTTCGCCTTTGTTAAAATCGTTGTCAACCGCAATGCCCTGATTGGACATGTCGGAAGTATAAATACGCGACAAAGGTGGAACGGGGTCGTATTTGTTGCTGGTGGTATATCTGACGGAAGTGTAATACAGCAGATTTTCAAATTCAATCGGAGCGAATTCGGCATTCGGCGTATTGATGGTGGAATCGAGGTGGTGGATCATGGCACCGCTGTCAGTTGTGGTTTTAGCCCACTCGCAATCCTGGATTTGCTTTTCAGCATTTTCCGAATATTTTTCACTCACAAATGCCGCGTCGCGGTCGATGAACCGTTTGAAACTCGAAATGGCTTCTTCATAATTCCCCTGGCTTTTGAGCACCATACCAAGATGATAGCTCGTCATCCGGTATTGGTTATTCGCCACAGTGTCTTTGAGCACCTCTTTGTAATATTGTTCAGCCAGGGTATATATCCTGAACTGGCGGGCGGATTCGGCGGCATTGTAATAATTTTCCGCGGTTTTGTCATTGGCCTGGTTGATTATCTTGTTATAAAATTCCAGTGACCTGGCAAAATCCTTGGACTGGGAGGCTTTTGCTGCTTCCGCCTTATATTGTTTCAACGACTGAGCGCCTGTGTCGGCGACCGTCCATGTCAAAACCAAAAGCAGCATGTATATTTTATTCATAATTTTTTAATTTTCTTTTTTACTGTTTTCAAATTATAAATAAGTCGGGCACGTCGGACAGATCGGATGTGCAATTGCTTTTTTGAAAATGTAGATCAATGAAAATTCAGGACCGCCCAATCCACCGGTTGCAACATCGAAGGCTGAGATGTTCAGATCATAGCTCAGGCCGAATTGCCAGCCATTGATGTTCAATTGGAAATAAGGGATCAGGGCGTCGCCGTTGTTAAAACCATTATTAAAACGATAGCCAAATCCAACGCCCATCGCCCATTCCTGGGTGAGCAGGTTATTGAAATGGAATTTCAAACCGCCGTTGAGTACATGCTCTCTGTAAGGGGATTGATATTGCCCCACGGCATTCACCATGAGGTCCATACGTTGTGCGACCTCGAAGATTCCCATGCCATAAACATTGAAGCGGATGGGGTATCTGAAATCATCTTCGTCGTAAAAATTTCGTTTGGGCTGGTTGATGTGGAACACCCCAGCGCCGAAGTTTATGTTGGTTCTGGATTTGCGGTGCGAACCGTTGCTCCGGGTTTTATCCTTATCGCTTTTGAAGTGCCAGTTGAGGCCAGCGGAAAAGTCGCCGTAAAGGATGGATTTATTGTCAAAAGATTCATTATTGGGGAGTGCCGGGTCGTAGAATTTACCATTGAATTGATCGTCGAACCGCAGGTCTTCGTCGCTGAAAGCCCGTTGATAACCTGCAACTTGTAAACCGGCGGTCAAAAACTGGTTGGAGGTCAGCTTGTGGGTGTAAGAGCCATTGAGACCGAGTTGCAAATTGCTCAGCTTTGAATCGCCGGCGTGGTCGTAGTTAAAAACAATGCCCAAGCTAAAAAAATTGGCGCTACCATCTTTGCGGTGGAAGCGTTTGTCGAAGCCGCCGTAAGCGGTGCGGTAGGTGATCGGCACGTCGTACCATTGTGATCGATAATTGAGGGCGAAACGCATATCGCCGTCAAACACGCCGGTCAATGCGGGGCTTCGCTGAAATGGGGCATTGAAAAATTGTGAAAAATGTATATCCTGCGCAAATACCGAGGATACCGAAGAGAGGAATACAAACAGATAAAAATATCTGCGGAGCAGTGTAGCTTTCAAGAAGTTCATAGTCCAGGTTTTAAAACTAAGTGTTTGTTTTATACTTGTTCACACAATAAACCACGCTATTTGCGAGGCAAGTTATATACGGTGTCGTGTATCAACTAAAATGGGGGATTCAAATAAAATCATAATATTGAGTCCAATTCTCACCACCTATTCAAAATGCCTTTGATCGGTATGCTCAATTATTATTGTTCAAATAGACTTATAATATCCAGGAATCGGAGGAATGTTTGTTCTCAACAGTTATTGGTGAATTATACAGGAGGCTTTTTTTAAATCAATTTATTGTAAAGATATGCAATGAAACTAATTTCTGCATATAATAAAAAGATTTATTCACACGGTTTCAATACACAATTATCCACATTTTTTAAACAAAATCCAAATTTTCAATTGAAATTCACTGCTAACAAATCCCAATAAATTGGCATGTTAAAACCATTAAAAATCAAAAAGATTGCCCCGTTTTGAGAAGTTAGTTGCGTGGGGTGAGCAACTTCCCGGATGGCGACAATTTGTTGAAGTTTACAAAACAATGACATCGCTGGCGATCAATCCAATGCAAAGAGCTGAACCCAGCAGTTGTTCATGTCGTCACTGACCTGTCCTTTCAACTCGGCGATATTTTCAATCCTGCCGATCTTGTAACATGCTACGTATTTCCATTTGGGATTGAGCAGCGCTTTCCGGTGTCCACGGCTCTTGACGCCTGCATCGATCAGGAGCGCGACGACCGATTCCCGTGGCGTATTTTCTCCTCCGACCAGATTTTCATTGGGCGCGAAAAAGCCCTTATCGTCAATGAAGTTCTTCAAGCCGGAGCGCTTTACCCGCTCGAAAGGGTCAGATCCATCAGATCCGATGTGTTCAAATTTGTTATTGGTTTTATTATCCAGGCCATGTGACTTCGCCACATTGTACAGCGCCTGATGCGGACGAAGCTGCGACAAGGGTTGCATGTTTTTCAATTGTTCTTTCAGTTCATTTACGGCAATGCCGAAATCCTCATCGCCACGGTATTGCGATTCATATTTTGCCGCGTATGCCTCTAAAAAAGGGATATATCCCTCCGGGTTGGAACGAAGCCGGTTGATCTCTTCGATCATTTCTTTTTCCTCAGGCGTCATAAAAGAAAAATCAAACGCCGGCTCTTTCACAGCCGGTTCCGGTTCAATCGCCGGTTCGGCCACCGGGGCTACCTCGGTTACTTCGGGTTCTTCCAAAATTGCAGGTTCTTCTTCAATTTCAACTGCAATATCAGCTTCTTCAATTTCCATGTCATCCGCTTCCATTTCTACATCTTCCTCTTCAAGTTCCATGGTGATGCCAAACAACTGCACCCAGATATTTTTTGATTCACCTATGGTTCCGGCTTCGTAGCAGGTGATAAATTCCCAGTCGGGGTTCAGCAGGTTTTGCTTCTGAAAACGATTAGCCCCGCTGCTCCCGATCAACAGGGAAATGATCGATTCGCGAACCGAAGATTTACCTTCGATCAGGTTTTCACTGCCGTTCAGCCCGGCGCCGTCGTATATCCGCTGGAAGGGATGAGCGCCGTCGCTACTGATCGATGCAATTTTTTTCATGCTTTTCATATCCTGGGCATGAAGTTTTGCTACCTGGTAAAGGCGGTAATGCGGCCTGAGCGAGGGAAGGGGTTCCATCGTGCTCAATTCCGCGATCAACTCCGTGGCAGCGGTCATTGTGGTGCGTTTTACCTCGTTGTCCTGCGCGGGGTCATTCACGATGACGTGGATATATTCATCGATAAACCGCGTATAAGCCTGCGGATCACCTCTCAGCAAATTGATCTCATCGATCATGCCCTTTTCTTCGATGGCCATGTATTCCAAAGGGTTTTTGGGTTCGATGGCAGCAAGCGAATCCGCTGCGGGGATTGAGTCCGTTATACTGTATTCAGCAGGGATGGAGTCATGGGGCGAAGGAGTTTTCGATATCTCCCTGGAACGTGGTTTAGCTTCGGCGGTTCTGGCTTTTTCAGCCGAATCGCAGGCATAAAGGAAGATCAACAAAAAAAATAAACGCAATGAGGTTTTCATCAATAAATCGGTTGGCAGTTGTTAAAAACTAAATTGAACTCTAATATACCGAATGCCGGTCAATATCATGGCAATAACACCCGGATTGAATGAAGAATAAATATCAAAATTATGAAAATCTGTTTTTTAGTGAAACTATCCTAATTTTGCTTTGCGCACCGAAATCCAAGATCATATAAAAAGTGAACCGCAGATCATTTTCTAAATATTTAGCCAACGGTTTAGCCGTCGCAGGCTTCGTTTTTTCGTCAAGCTCGTTTTTACAAAATTCAAATATGGCAAAAAAAAGCATCAAACCGAAGAGATTGAAAAAAGGCGACACCATAGGATTGATAACTCCCGGAAGCCCGGTGTCGGAAGAAAAATTGAGCAAAGCGGTCAACAACCTTGAAACGCTTGGCTTCCGCGTTCACCACACCAAAAACATCCTGGCTAAAAAGGGTTACCTCGCAGGCACGGATGAACAGCGACTGGCTGACCTGCACTTTATGTTTGAGAACCCGAAGATCGACGGGATCTGGTGTATCCGCGGTGGTTACGGTTGTACCCGGCTGCTGCCGGAAATCGACTATGACCTGATCCGCAATAACCCCAAAGCATTGATCGGGTACAGCGATGTGACCGCGCTTTTGCAGGCTGTTTTTCTCAAAACCGGACTCATTGGATTTCATGGGCCGGTGGCCGCTTCCGAGCTTACCGAATATACGATCAAACATTTTCAGGCGGTTTTGATGGAACCTGAAATTCCACTTCATATCCGTATTGCTCCTGAAAATGATGAGAAAGACAACCCCGCTTTTCAGACCAAAATCATAACTCCCGGTAAGGCCAGCGGACGGATCGCCGGCGGAAACCTCGCGCTGCTTGCCGCTTTGGCCGGAACCAAATATCAACTGGATGCAAAGGATAAGATTGTCCTTCTGGAAGATATCGGCGAACAGCCTTATCGCATCGACCGCATGCTTACGCAGCTTTTGCAGTCTTGCCGTCTCGCGGAAGCCGCAGGTATAGCCCTGGGTGTTTTCGACGACTGTGAAGCTAAGTTAGGTACGGATTCACTGTCTTTGATGGAAACTTTCGAAGACCGTCTCGGCAATCTGGGTATTCCCGTGGTTTACGGACTTTCCTTTGGTCATATCAACCATCAGTTTACTTTTCCCATCGGTATAGACGCTGCACTGGATGCTGGAACGCAAACTGTTGCTTTGCTCGAAAGCGCAGTGATTTGATGTGAATTATGGAGTTGAAAATTTCTTGCGCCCTTTCAGGGCTTGATTTTCGGTGTTTTGTAATAAAGGGCGATGCCCTTTCTTTTTGCTGATGCCCTTTCAGGGCAAAGCCTTATAGTCAAATATTTGTTTTTTTGTGCGATCCCGCTTTAGTTAAATGCTAATAGTTTTTGATTAAAGCGGGTTTGATTCTTCCTCCAAATACTAAAGGTTAACGTAGTTTGACCGCGTTGCGGTCGGGGTCTGGAATTGAAATTCTACCAAGTGTGGGAAGGTTTTTAAACGGAATTTTATATTGACCTGGTGGAGACACAGTTCGTTAGAAGTTCCAATCGAAGAAAAGGTTGGTCGCACAAATTCCCAGCCCTAATCAATTTTGAAAAAACTCATTTTTGGATAAACGCATCTTTATACCCCAGCTTTTTCACTTTATCCAATACTTCCAGGGCTTTTGCCTTGGTTGGATAATCCCCCAGCGAAACCCGGATCAGGCCTCTGTCATGAAGAACGTCCATATAGATATGGCCTAAACTTTCCAGATTGGAAAACTGGTTTTCAACCAATTTGGAAACGGTGGCTACCCTGATTTTATAAATCGCCGGATTTGCATTTGTTGATTCATAACTCGATGGCAAATCTCCTGGAGTTTTGCTTTCTAAAGCCTGTGCCTGGTTTTCGAAAATATACGCATCTGCGAAACCTTCCTTTTTGACTTTTTGCAGGGCAACGGTCGCTTCCTCCTTCAAATTAAATCGCATCAATACCCGTAAGAAAGTTTTTCCATTTACGATCGCCGTATCCACTTCTATACTTCCTATTTTTTCGAGCCGGGTGTATTCCGCTTTATTGAAAGCTTTGACGGAGGCGATCCGCACTTGGTACGGCATGGCAGCCGCCAACTCTTTTTTCAGCACCGCTTTTTTTTCATCCAGCTTTTTTTGGAAACTGGAATCTCTCGGAGTTTCTACCAAAAAGGCATCCTTAAAGCCTCTTTCTTTGGCTTTTTTCAGTTTTGTTTTCGCTTCCTCCACAGAGTCGAATGGTCCGAGCCAAGTATTGATCAGGTTCTTCTCCGGATTGAATTTGGGATTGATCGGGCCTAAATCCTCTACTGTTTTAAATTCTCCCCGGTTTACCTGGCTGGCTGCTGCCAACTGAATATGGAAAACATTTTCTTCCATATTCCCGGAAACAATGACGGAACCATTGGAAGATGAACTATTCTCCGCTACTATTTCATAGGAATTTGGAATAGCATTGTAAGGAGATTTTGTAGCAAACAATTGTTGAGCGGCCTGTTTTTGCTGTATGCTTTTGTTGGTCTTTATAATATTCCTGCCCCAGGTGGGAGAAACCCTGTTTGCTTTCTGGTAATATTCCAGCGCGGTTTCCAATTCTCCTTTTGCAAAATATCTATTCCCCATTTCATTTAATGTATAGGCAGCAATGTCGGTTGGCTGGTACCGTCCGTCCACATCCGCCATCCGGTGCGAGTAATACCCTTTGAATTCGGGAAACTGGTAAGTGTTATTCCGTTGTTTTACATATCTTTCAACGTTTTCCATGGAATATTTTTCAAGCTCTTTCAGGGTAATTTCCTTGTTTCCATCCAGGTCAGCCGCTCCCTTCAGCCCTTGCAGGAAAAAATAGCTGAAACAACCGTTTTGCAATGCTTCATATTCCCATGAATATTGATCGTAACGGCAGGAAGTAATGATGATTTGTTTGTCCGGATCCAAATGTCCGCCCATTTCGAGCAGATTGATGATCCCTCCCGGCATGGCATACATCCATGATGACCCGGATCACGGCCTTTTTATTTTTAGCTATTAAATGAAACTGCTTCAGAAAATAGACCATCGGCACTGCCGTAGATTTATATTTGTCTTTTTCGCTTTCGTGGGTGAGCAAGTAGCCGGTTTTCAGGATATCGATCTCGTCTTTATCAGAAATATCGCCATGCCCTGAAAAAAATATGAAGGCTTCGTCCCCTTCATTCAATTCATCATTCAGCCAGTTGAATCCCTTGTACATGACGTTGCTTTGGGTAGCCTGATCGTTTGTAAAAAGAACAACATTGTCTTTGGGAAGATTTAATCCATCTTTGGCAGTTAAAAAATTTGCAAAATCTTCGGCATCCTTGTGGGCGAATTGAAGGCCATTCAAATGCTTGTAATCCGAAATGCCAATGACCAATCCAAGGGTACGTTTCGACCCGTCATCATCCAGCATCATTCATTGGGCAGAAGCCGAATGGGAGAAAATCAATAGAGAAAAAATAAGGTAACAAATCGAAAGGAGAAAAGTGTTAGCGATCTTCATAGTATAAAAGCGTTTTGGGCTAATGGCTCGATTTATTCCTCATGTTGCCGGTTTTTAAAAATGTAAGATAGTTTGTATTCAAATTTAGAATAACACAAAATAAATCTGCGAATTTCATGCTTCCAAGTTACAATGAATACGGAATAAAAACTACAAAATCCCACGGGGTCAGCCTTTTTTGCTTTTACTTCCAATCAGAGCGAGCGCTTCCTGTGCCGTTTTCAACATTTCCTGCGGAGCTGTCCATGATGCGTTTAATTGAATGGCGCGTTGATAATTTTCACAGGCGAGGTTGTAATTTTTTTCATCAAAATAAATCATGCCCAGTTCATTGAAGGTATATGATGCAAGCGGGTCCAGAGCAATGGATTCCTGTAGCTTTAGCTTCACCGTTTCCGGTGCTTTATTTTCGAGATAACGAAATTTCAACGCTTCGATAAAATATCCTTTTGATTTTAAACCGGCATACAGGTAATGATTTTCACCCAACAGATCAGCAGCCACAAAACAAAAAACAAGCAAAGCGGACAGCGACAATATTCGGGGTTTCATATAAATGATTTTTATAATGAAATGGTCAAGCCATCAGCTATTCTCGGTATTAAAGAAATAAAAATATGATAGAAAATTGGGCATACTT
>CAZKDA010000054.1:0-24050 GCA_964551455.1 uncultured Saprospiraceae bacterium | reverse complement strand
GCGGGCCTCAATCGCTTTTACTTCATCAAAGGCAGTGAGGGTTTCGTCGATCACGGTGTTGTCGGTAACAATATCCATTTCCTGATGCAAAAAACCCATCGTGCTTTGTGAAGGCCGCGTGACCTGACCGCTGTCTGGCGATATTTCATTTGCCAGTATTTTGAGCAACGTGGATTTTCCTGCTCCGTTTCGCCCTACCAGCCCGATCTTATCGCGGTCTTTTACCACGAGATTGATCTGATCCATCAAAATCCGATCGCCATATTTTACAAAAATATTTGAAGCTGTTATCATTGGTTGGAATAGTGGTTAGAGAATAGTGGTTAGAGAATAGTGGTTAGAAACGAGCAAACAGCAACTTTTCAAATCAACAAATTAGCATATTAGCAAATTAGCAAATCAACAAATTAGCATATTAGCAAATTAGCATATTAGCATATTAGCATTAATTCCAGGAAACCGAATCGGGCATTTGGGCTATTACGGAAAAGGCATTTCCTTTGTTTTGCAAAACCTTTTGCCAAAGTATTTGCGGTTTTATTTTGAAGAGGTAATTACTATCCATGATGTCGGTCAACCAACTTCCCAAAGCCATTTCGTCTTTCAATTGGCCATGAGACCAGCCGGAGTAACCTACGAAAAATCGGATGTCTTGAGGCATTAAAAGTTGTGCGGAGATGAGAGATTTGAGCTTTTCGAAATTTCCACCCCAATAAATGCCTTTCATCACTTTCATGCTATCGTCGATCAATTCACCGGCGTTGTGGATGTAGTGAATGGTGTCCGTTTGCACAGGGCCGCCGTAATAAACGGTTGCGTTGAATTGCGGAAAGTCGGCGATCAATTCATTGATTTTCATGCCTAGCGACTTGTTGAGGATAAATCCGAGGCTTCCCTCCTCCGCATGTTCGCACATAAGCACTACAGAACGCTTGAAATTGGGATCGATCATAAATGGTTCAGCGATCAAAATTTTCCCTTTAGTTAATGTATCGAAACTCATTGTTTAAAAATCTGTGAATAAATCCGGCCAGTTCCGAAGATATGAATAATATCCATTCCGGGTAAACGAAACCACTTATTTAAAGGTAAAAAACACAATGGTTGTTGCAATGTTCAGCATAAACCTAACACATTGCCAGGTTTGCATGAAGTAATTCCTTTTTGTAAACAGTTGTTATAAAGCTTCAACCGGAATATGCCTGTCAACTTTAATGATCAAACCCTTGAGTACTTTTCCATTGCCGCCTACTTCGACAAAAGATTTCACACCGTCAGCTAACATATTTCTAACCGTTTGTGTCCAAAGCACGGGGGCGGTCAATTGGGCGATCAGGTTATTTTTGATCACTTCGGGATCGGTTTCAGCCTTAGCGTTGATATTTTGATAAACGGGACAAAGCGGCTGGTTGAAAGCGGTATTTTCGAGCGCCGTCTGCAATTCCAGCTTTGCCGGTTGCATGAGCGGAGAATGAAAAGCTCCGCCGACCTCCAGCGGGATACAACGCTTTGCTCCGGCTTCCGTCAGTTTTTGGATGGCTTGTTCAACGCCTTTCATGGAACCGGAGATCACGAGTTGGCCGGGGGAATTGTAATTGGCCGGGACAACTACTTCGTCGATCTGTGCACAGATATTTTCCACTATTTCATCATCAATTCCTAAAATCGCGGCCATTGTGCCTTCCACCATTTCACAGGCTTTTTGCATGGCAAAAGCCCGTTGACGAACCAGGGTAAGGCCATCTTCAAAGCTGATGGCTCCGGCGGCGACCAAGGCTGAAAATTCGCCCAGGGAATGTCCGGCAACGGCGTCCGGTTTAAACCCATTGCCGTTCAATTTTGCTGTAATGATTGAATGTAAAAAAATGGCGGGCTGCGTGATCCTGGTCTTTTTGAGATCTTCGGCATTGCCTTCAAACATGAGATCAGTGATACGGTATCCCAAAATTTCGTTAGCCTGATCGAATAATTTTTTTGCAGGCGGGGAGGAATTATAAATATCTTTTCCCATTCCTTCGAACTGAGCGCCTTGTCCCGGAAAAACGTAAGCTGTCATTGTAATTGTGTGATTCGGTGTTGGTTAAAGTATGGTTTTGCAAATCGGATCAGTGAAGTTTAGAACTGATGAGGTTCAGAAATTCACTTCTGGTTTCTTCTTTTCTGAATTCGCCGGTGAAGGCAGAAGTCGTGGTCACGGAGTTTTGTTTTTGGACGCCGCGCATCATCATGCAAAGGTGTTTGGCTTCGATGACGATGGCTGCTCCTAGCGGGTTTAGAGTTTTTTGGATACACTGTAATATCTGGTCTGTCAGCCGTTCCTGCACTTGAAGCCTTCTGGAATACACGTCGATCACGCGAGGGATTTTACTCAACCCCACGATATATCCGTTGGGAATGTAAGCGACGTGCGCCTTGCCGAAAAAAGGCAGCATGTGATGCTCGCAAAGGCTGTACAACTCAATGTCTTTCACGATGACCATTTCGCTGTAATCCTCCTGGAACATGGCTGTCCGCAAGATAGCCTCGCCATCCAGTTCGTAGCCTTGCGTCAGGTATTGCAGGGCTTTGGCGGCGCGTTCGGGAGTTTTCAGGATGCCTTCGCGTTGAATATCTTCATCGATCAAATTCAAAATATCCCTGAAGTTTTCCGTCAAAGCCAGCGTGGTTTCAACGGAGTAGTTTTCTTTTTTTCTGTATGCCATAAGCTAAAAAATCTAAAAAAAGGAAAGTAGTCAATTTCCAAAATACTCAGCAAAAATGTTTTCGGTTTCACACAACCTGATGCTGTGGAGTTTGCAATCTTTGATGCGGGGTTCGAGTTGTTGCCAGATCAGCATGACCAGGTTTTCGGTTGTAGGCTGCATGTTTTTAGGAATAAAAGCCACGTCCATATTGAGATTCTTGTGATCCAACTGATCGATAATTGCTTCCCGGATGATCTTGCTGAGTTTTTTTACATCCATGATGAAACCGGTTACAGGATCGGGTTGCCCCTTCACGGTTACGAACAGTTCGTAATTGTGACCATGCCAGTTTTTATTGGCACATTTACCAAAAGTGTCGAGGTTTTTTTGTTCACTCCAGTCGCTTACCCACAGCCTGTGGGCTGCATTAAATCTTTCCCTGCGCGTTAGATAAACCATTCTTTGCTCAATTTTGAAATCCCGTAAATGCGGCACAAAAGTACAAAGAAAATTATTTAATCCGGGAGTTTTTTGCCCCCTGGACGCGCGAACCGGTATGGTGTAATTTCTTTAAAACAATTGCTTAATGGTTGAGGTCTTTTCATCCGCGTCAATCACTTTTTCATCTAAATTGTTACTAAAGAACAACAAATTCTGATTTTATTGCGGATATATTAAATTTGTATGGCCGACAAACTTTTAAAGTTCGACATTGAATTAATGGAATCAACCATAAGCAGGAGTTTTCTTTCAAAGGTCTATGGATTTTTCACCACCCGGGTAGTATATCATACTACATTCTGGCTGGTTATGTACATCATTCTTGTGCTGTTCAGCAGGGGCGATCTGGGGATTGGGTTTACGATCACTTTTGAGTTTGTCAATATTCTTTTTTACATCATCATTGTATATTTCAACCTCAATTATTTAGTTCCCAACTATTTGAATGACAAAAGTTTCCTGACTTATTGCGGTTTGCTGTTGGTTTCGGTTTTGATCCTTACGCCGATCAAGATTTTCATTTTATACTTCCTGTTTTCTCCG
The DNA here is from genome assembly GCA_964551455.1 of uncultured Saprospiraceae bacterium. Lineage (GTDB taxonomy): Bacteria > Bacteroidota > Bacteroidia > Chitinophagales > Saprospiraceae > JAHDHW01. Next base: position 20,322 of record CAZKDA010000054.1, on the reverse strand, counting down.
TTTCCCGAAATTCAACACAAATTGGTTACGCATCAATATTGGTATTTCTTTTTTACCTTTATCATAGCCGGCTCGTCCACGGTAGTCAAGATCATTTCCGATTGGGTCAGGTATCAACGGGACAGAAGAGAGTTGCAAACTCAAACCATGCAATCCGAGTTGAGATTCCTGAAATCACAGATCAATCCGCATTTTCTTTTCAATACATTGAATAACCTGTATGCCCTTACTTTAAAAAAATCCGACAAAGCTCCGGAGATCGTCATAAAGCTGTCGGAGATGATGCGCTACATGCTTTATGAATGCAACGAAAAGCGGGTACCTTTGAGCAAGGAGGTCAACTACATCCGCAACTATCTCGACCTCGAACGGCTTCGGCAAGGGGAGAATATCGAGATCAAATTTGACATAACGGGAAGGATCAACGACCAGAAGATCGCGCCGCTGATGTTCATTCCATTTTTGGAAAACAGCTTCAAGCACGGGTTGCAGAATAACCTTTCCAGGGGTTTTGTCACGATCAACCTGAATGTCGAAGAAAAACATATTCAATTCGATATTGAAAACAGCAAAGCCGAAAGCCTTCCCGCTACCGAACACAGACGAAGCGGAGGCATTGGTCTGGTAAACATCCGCCGTCGTCTGAATCTTTTGTACCCCGACAACTATCAATTGGAAATTAGGGACAATCCCAATTCTTATGGCGTTTTTCTGAACTTAAACCTGGATTAAAACTTTTTATAACCTAACCAACTCACCGAATTATGATAAATGTAATCATTGTTGATGACGAACCCCTCGCATTAGATGTGCTGGAAACTTACATCGAAAAGATCCCGAAGCTCAACCTCGTACAGCGATGCCACAATGCAATCGAAGCCAATGAGGCATTGGAAAACCACGATATCGATCTGATGTTCCTGGATATTCAAATGCCCCAACTAACTGGCACTGATTTCCTCAAAACGCTGTCAAAACCTCCGCTGGTTATTTTCACTACGGCTTATGCCAACTATGCCCTCGAAGGCTTTGAACTCAACGCCGTCGATTATTTACTGAAACCCATTTCGCTCGAACGGTTTATGAAAGCCGTGAATAAAGCCGTAGAGCAGATCGAATTGCAAAACCATAGCCACGCCGCAGAAACTCCGGATAAAAAAGAACAGGATTTTATTTTTGTAAAAGCAGATAAAAAACTGGTCAAGGTGAATTTCAACGATGTCATCTACATCGAAGGCTTGAAAGATTATGTCATTATCAGAATGGAATCCGGCAGAGTGATCACCTTGCAGACTATGAAAAGCCTGGAAGATAAGCTCCCGGTTCACCTCTTCAAAAGGATACACCGTTCGTACATTGTCGCAATTGATAAAATAAAGGCCGTTGTGGGCAACATGGTGGAAGTCATTGAAAAAGGCCAGGCAAAGCACCTTCCCGTAGGCAAAAACGACCGCGACCAGTTATTGGAAATCATTAACGAAAACCGGCTTTAGGGAGAAATTAGTGGTTAGTGATTAGTGATTAGTGATTAGTGATTAGTGGCAGTGATTACAGCAGTTAACAACTAGAAACCTAATCACCATGACTTGTGACGCCAACGGCGTTATTACCAAATTACCAAATTATCAAATTATCAAAGCTGTTTTCGAAAGTTGTGAAAATTTCCTGGGCGCTTCGATTGTTTCTTCCCGGACAGTTGGTGGCGGAAGTATTTGCGATTCGCGCCTGCTTCGCACTGACAAGGGAAATTACTTTCTCAAGATGAGCAATTCTCCGCAGGCATCAGCTATGTTTGAAGCTGAAGCAAAGGGTTTGGAAATGCTGGCTGCAACGAAATCCTTAAAAATCCCCGAAGTTATTTTTTATTCTAGTGAGGACAATGTTTCTTTTCTACTTATGGAATACATTGAACAAGGTGTCCCGACTGCTACTTTTTGGAAAGAATTTGGCTACGGGTTGGCTGAATTACATCGCGAAAGCAATCCATTTTTCGGGCTTGATTCCGATAGCTTCATCGGCAGCCTGCCTCAGCGAAATACGCCAAAAGACAACTGGGTTGATTTCTTTATTTTAGAAAGAATTCAGCCACAGATCGATCTGGCGGTAAATCGTTCGGCCATTGATAAGGATGCAATTTCCAAATTTGAAAAGTTGTACATAATATTGCCGGAAATTTTCCCGGAGGAAAAACCGGCATTGATCCACGGCGATCTCTGGAATGGTAATTTCATAGTGACTTCACAAGGAATGCCGGCGATCTTTGATCCATCGGTAAGTTTTGCATACCGAGAAATGGATCTAGCCATGAGTATGCTTTTTGGAGGGTTTGACCAAAAATTTTATAATGCCTATAACGAGGCATTTCCTTTGCAAAATGGCTTTGAAAACCGCGTTGAAATTTACCAGCTTTATTACCTCATGGTTCACGTGAATCTCTTCGGCGGCAGTTATCTGAATGCCGTGAAAAGCATCCTGACAAAATATGTTGGGTAAGTTGGAAGAGCAATGTGACGGCAGCCAAGTTTGTTCTTACAAATTAGTTTTTCATGTAATTTTTAAGCAACTTTGTAAACTTTTTCAACTTTACATTTAAATTATTTTTTAAATCTTTAATTGATTGACTTTTTCCGATTTTAATTTCAGTCCCACCCTTTTGGAAGCCTTATCGATGATGGGCTTCAACACGCCGACCCCAATCCAGGAGCAAGCCATTCCGATCATCATGGAAAACCGCGATCTGATCGCTTGTGCTCAAACCGGGACAGGCAAAACCGGGGCGTTTCTCTTGCCAATTTTAAACAAACTGGCTAACAGGGAACCCAAAACTAACCACATCAATACACTGGTTATTGCCCCAACCAGAGAACTGGCGCTGCAGATCGATCAGCAAGTTGAAGGGTTTGCTTATTTCCTGGGCATCAGTTCATTGTCCGTTTACGGAGGAGGCGATGGCGGCTCGTGGGATCAGCAGAAAAAAGCGCTGAGCGACGGAACGGACATCATCATTGCCACTCCGGGACGCCTCATCGCACACATCAATCTTGGGTATGTGGATTTCAGTCACCTCGAACACCTGATCCTGGATGAAGCAGACCGGATGCTCGACATGGGATTCCACGATGACATTATGAAGATCGTTAACATGCTCCCGAAAAAAAGGCAAACACTGATGTTTTCTGCAACGATGCCCGATAAGATCCGCCAAATGGCAAAAAAACTGCTTCATCAACCAGAACAACTGAATATCGCAATATCGAAACCGGCAGAAGGGGTTTTACAGGGCGCTTACCTCGTATATGAAACACAGAAAATCAGGCTGATCGAATCGCTGTTAAGCGGCAAGAAAAACTATCCGAGCATTTTGATATTTGCTTCAACGAAAAAGAAAGTGAGGGAAATCAATCAGAGCCTGATGCGCAAAAGGTTCAAATGCGCTGAAATTTCCTCCGACCTGGAACAAGATGAACGCGAACAGGTTTTACAAAATTTTAAAAGTAAAAATTTACAGATCCTGGTGGCTACAGATATCCTTGCTCGGGGGATCGACATCAAAGAAATCAGCCTGGTAATCAACTATGAAGTGCCTCAGGATGCAGAGGATTACGTACACCGGATAGGCCGGACAGCTCGCGCCGACGCCACGGGAGTTGCGCTTACTTTTATCTCCGACAAAGACCAATATCGCTTTCACCAGATCGAAGAACTGATCGGTTCATCGGTGATGAAAATACCGAACCCGCCGGAGATCGGAGAAGGCCCAAAATATGAACCCGGCAAAAGAGTTCATAGCAGAAATAATCCTCCTTTCCATAAAAAAAGAAGGTCAGGAAATAGACCTTTCCGAAAAAACCAACGATAAAAAAAGGGTAAGAAAAAAGATGTCAGAAATTTCTTGCAATTAAAAAATCAAGAATTCCACCCCAAATATTTTACAGCACCACCAGCTAAAAAGCCTTTTCAAATCCTGATGAATTTGAAAAGCTTTAAAATAAGAAGTCGCAACATGCGAAGCGACTTTCTTAGAACAAATTATATAAATCCTATGAACATATCCAAAATTGGTAAGGTGTTTACCTCAGTATCTCTACTTTTGCATTCATCACACCTTTTTCTGTGATCGCGCTGACGATGTAAATTCCACTGGCAAGCTGTTCCGGGATGGACAATTGAGCCTGTTTGGAATTAATATTATCCATGCGGTGTACGATCTGTCCGGTGATTGAATAAACCACCAGTTGCTCAATCTCGTTATTGCCATTCAGATGGACATTGACCACATCGGAGGTTGGATTCGGGAATAAAAACAACTGATCGTTGCTTGGATCTTCCTTGCTCCTTTTTGTAATATACAATTCAAAATCATGTGCATCAATACTGCCAAACCTGCCCGCACTGTTCATGATGATCGGCGTTTCTGCCCTCACGATGGTTTTGAAAACTTCATTGTCTTTAAGCCTTGTACCGTCGACTTCATCTGTAACCACAAAACTAACCTGACCGATCACGCCATAACCATGAACCGAAATGCCTGTGGCCCTGGTATAACCTGCTTCCACTCTTCCCAGCCAAGGTTGTTTTACCATACTCAGCATTGGGGAGTTGTAAGCCATCCAGTTGTTATTAAAGAAGTTGACTTCCATCGTACCCGGCTCAATGATGTCTTCATTGAAATTGAGCGCAAACGTCAACCCGTGAATATCTGTAGCCGGCAAATTCGGGATGCCTAAAACGATGTCAGTGATAACCAAGTCACCGGGTTGTGGATCAGGTGTTTTAGGAACAAAAAACAGCGGGATATTGACATAAGGAGGCAGCGCTTCAGAAGTCAAATCATGGTAGTTGCCATAAAACTGGCTCAACGCTGAAGTATCGGCGGCTTCGATGTAACCGTCACCATCTGTATCGACATGTTTTATGTTGGTTGGCGTATTGCCAATATATCCGTTCCAGTTGTCAGCGAATTGTCCGTACCAGTCGATACTTCCGTTGATTCGTTCAGTACCAACGTCACCGACACAATAACCGATCGGCAACAAGTCCCGCATACAGACTTTTCCGTCATAATTGGCATCTCCTGCCCAAACACAATCTCCTACACACAAAGTATCGGCCTGGGGTTCGGCTATTTCTATAACCTCAACATTGACTTTAACCAATTCGCAATCGCCGTCCACGCAGTATTGAATTTCAAATTCATCGGTGCCGATAAAATCATCTTCAGTTGGAGTATAAGTTACTATATTATATCCATTGACGACTTGTCCGTTGATTATATTCTCAGGATACCAATCACTGAATTCTCCTTCATAAAATTTTACTTCTCCGTGATCAGCTTGTCCCTGAATGACAAAGTCATAATTTGTGATAGGTATTTCATAATTCAGAATAAGCGGTACACCCATCGGCGTAATCAGGTTGTAGCTTGTGGCTTCAGGGTTTTGGTTGTTTACAATTATAAAAACGGTGGCGGTCTCTTGCCCGGGCATTCCATTAGGCGCGGCGGTATAATTGAATTGATCCAAGCCTTGAAATCCTTCATCAGGCGGTGTGTAGGTCAAATTGCCATATTGGTTATTCGTTACGGTTCCACCTTGAGTCGTTGGATTATCAAAAGCAATTACTGATAAATTGTCATTGAGGTCGTTGTTTAATACATTGAAATTAACGGGAGTATCAAGCGTTGTAAAAACATAATCGTTGACAGCAAAATTGTTAGGATCATCCGTATAAAGCACATCGATAATAAAAGTGGCGATAGACGTATTCTGATTGGTATTATACGCATAGGTAAAAATATCCTGACCAACAAAATCATCATTTGGGTGATAAGTCATTCTATCGTCCACTATAGTTATGCTGCCTTCTGTAGGATCTAATATTGATTCATTTCCATTGTTTAAAGGAATTAATATCTCAATAGGTTGATTTTTAAGCGTCACTAATTTGATGGTATCAACCGATGCACTATTGTCTTGAACATAAACAGTTACTTTCCCAACATCGCAGGCCGAAAGGGATGAATCACAAACGGTATAGTTGAAATAAGTGATACCCACAAAATCATTGGAAGGGGTAAAAGAAACCTCTCCGGAAACGATCTCTGTTTCACCGTGGTTTACCAGTGGAACATTTACCAGCGTGAGACTTACATTGCTCGAATCATTTTCAATGACATCAAACGTCAGTGAAGTATTCGTTGGAACATATACAATATCATCCTGGGCATCGACGTAAATAGGTACAACATTAAATATTAATGTCATGTTCTTCTCTATCGGACCAATAATCGGATCTGCTACATAATATCTTATCTTCATTGTATCCAGACCAAGAAATCCGGGATCCGGATCATAAGTCAAATTATAAGGAGCCTGATTCGGGGGGCATGACCCAAATCCAGTCAAAACATAATCGCCATTTGACGGTTGTTTGGTAACCTGTGCGGCGGTTGGACAGGAGTAAAATTGAAACTCAACAAAACCATCCTGTAGAATTTCAAAATTATATACTTGAGATACAGCCTGCGAAGGCAGCCAGAAAAAGGCCAAGGCTATAAAAATCTTTGGTATGTTTAGTCTCGATATATTCATTCCTTTTGGATTTATGTAATTCGTTCATGGAATTCCGCATATACAATATTCAATAATGTTCTTCACTCATTCAAAGACAAAATTAAAACGTTGTAATATGCAAAAAATTACAATTTATTATGTTTTTAATATTTAAAAACCTGGTTTTTAATAAAATCGTAATTGTAAATGAAAATTAAAAAATTGTTATTGTGATTTTTATTAAATTTGATATGTTCAACACAACAAAAATTTCTTAATTCTTATTCAAGTTTTAACCGGCTTGCGTTTAAACTTTTTAAAATCTTAAAGATAATCCCTCTCAAAAAGGTAAAATTGTGCGAAATTAAAGTGTGTGGAGAGGGTGGTCAATGGGAATCAAATATATGCTCCTGCTAAGATAACAAATATTTATAAAAATGTATAACAGCAAATTATTTTCCATATTAAATCATTTTAACAAATACGAGCAGAACAGACTGAGAAAGTATATCACTTCTCCCTATTTTAATAAAAATCAAGCACTTGTAACGCTGTTCGATCAATTCACTTCTGAATTGAACAATGAAAAAAACGACGAACTGGGGAAAGAAAATATTTGGGCGATCATCCAACCCGATAAAAAATATGATGATGTCCGTTTTCGGAAGCTATGTTCCGATCTGTTGAAACTCGTTGAAGGCTTCCTGGCTCAACAGGTTTATGAAAAAAATCCCTTACACCAGGCAACCTACCTGATTGAAGCAGTGGCTAAAGAGAAAATGGAAAAATTGTACAATACTGCTGTGAATACTGCGAGAAGGCTTTCCAAACAACAATTTTACAGAACTTCCAACTTTTTTTACTACCAATATGAAATTGAGAAAAACTATAACCGGCTGCTTGAAAGACAATTTAGGCGGATAGAACGTAAAAATGTGGAGGAGATCGCTAACAACCTGGATTATTTCTACTTGGCTGAAAAACTCAAATATTATTGCTCTGTTTTAAGCCAGCAATATGTTGTTTCACATACTTATGAATTGCTGTTTATGGATGAGATCATCAGCCATATTGAAAAATATAAATTCGAAGATATTCCACCAATTGCCATTTATTACCAGGTTTATTTGACTTTGACCGAAACAGACAATGAAGACCATTATTTTAAATTAAAAAATTTATTAAAAAAATATGGATTGTTTTTCCCACTTGAAGAGGCACAAGGTATTTATGAACATGCTCTGAACTATTGTGTAAGACATATTAATAAAGGAAACCAGAGATTTTTAGAAGAATATTTTCAGCTTTATGTAGATATTCTTGAAAAAGAAATTATTTATGTCGATGGTGAATTAGGTCCATTAAATTTTCAAAACATTGTAATTATTGCATTGCGATTAGGAAAATATGAATGGACTGAAAATTTCATTCATCATTACAAGCACCGCTTACCAAAAACAACACGAGAGAATGCTGTTACATTTAATTTAGCCCGATTGTATTTTTTTCAAAAAAAATATGAAAAAGTTATCGAACTATTGAGGGAAGTAGAATATGAAAATGTATCCTATAATTTAGGTTCAAAAGGGCTATTGCTACAGTCTTTTTACGAAATGGAGGAAATCGAGCCTCTATATTCATTAATGGATAGTTTCAGGACATACTTAAATCGCCATAAAAATATACCAGCCCAAAGAAGAAGAAACTATATTAACTTAATTCACATGCTGAAAAAATTAATCAACACATCCCCTGGAGACCAACAGCGCTTAAATAAACTAAAACAAGACCTGGAAAACATGGATGGTATAGCTGCGAACATGAAATGGCTCCAGGAAAAAATCGCAGAACTCGAATAGCCCTCTTATCAAACTGTCTCCAAACTCGCGCTATGCTCCAGCGAGCGAAAATCAACCGCACTGACATGCGACACACCCTGCTCCTGCATATACACCCCGTAGATGATGTCCACCGCTGCCATGGTTTGTTTGTTGTGGGTGACGATGATAAACTGCGATTTTTCGGAAAACTTACGGATGATCCGGTTGAATTTTTCAATATTGGCATCATCCAGCGGGGCATCAACTTCATCGAAAATACAAAATGGCGCTGGTTTGAAAAGGTACAGCGCAAACAGAAGTGCCGTAGCCGTGAGCGTCTTTTCCCCGCCTGAAAGCTGGTTGATGGATTGTGGGCGCTTCCCCTTTGGTTTGGCTACAATTTCAATCTTCGATTCGAGGGGATTTTCCGGGTCCAGCAGGATCAGGTCAGCGGCATCGTCATCCGTAAACAATGTGCGGAACACATCGATGAAATGCGTCCTGACTTTTTCAAAAGCTGCCAAAAAGTGCTCGGTTGCGGTTTCTTCGATTTCCTTGATGGTTTCGAGCAAAGATTTTTTTGCTTCGATGATGTCGTCGCGCTGGCTGCTGATATTGTCGAATCGCTGTTTCATTTCATCAAAAGCTTCAACGGCCATGGGGTTGACCTCGCCGTAGTTGTCCAGCCTGTGTTTCAAACGATCTACGCTTTGCTGCAACTCCTCCGGATTCAAATCAGGAGCAGGTTCCTTGTTGAGGACATCGTTGATCGCGATGTTAAATTCTATCTTCAAACGCTCGCCGATGGAGGTCAATTCCAGCTTGAGATCAGTCAGCTTATCTTTCAGGCCATTGATGAGGCTTTGAGCATCCTGCCGGTTGCGATTGAGATTTCTCAGCGAATCTTCCAGTTCATTGATATTTCCCCTGGCTTTGAAATAGTTTTGTTCGGCAGATGAAAGATTGGATTCCTTTTGTTTCCTCAGGCTGTAGTTTTCAACGAGCTGTTGCTCCAGCTTTTTGACAGATTCGTCAATTTCAGCCAGTTCTTTTTCTGTGTTGGCAAGGGCGAGGCTGTCGTTTTCCAGGCTGGTCTTAGTTTCAGCGATGAGGTTTTCCTTTAGCGTAAGTTCCCTTTGCAAAGTAGCGACTTTGTTTTGCTGCCGGATGAATTCAATGTTTTTTTCATTGAAGGCATTTGAAGCAATACTCAATTGTTCAGCTATCTGTCGGTAAGCGCTATCGGTATTGGAAATTTTGTGGTGTGCCTGTTTCGCAGCGCTCTTTTTTGCAACCAACTCATTCTCAATCTCTTTGTTGGTTTGCTCCAGCGCGAGTTTCAACTCCGCTGCTTTTGATTTTTTTTCATTGATGTCGCGAAGAAAATTTTCAAAGTTTTCAAGGCGCGTCATCAATGACACCTTTTCCTGATCCAGTTGATTTAGCGCTCTGCGCTCCTGGTTGATCGTTTCATTGAATATTTTTGCTTTAAGCTGTTCGAGCTTGGTTTTGAAATTGAAAAATTCGGTTGAAAATTTCTTTTCTTCTTTTTCTAATTTGCGAATTGAAATTTCCAAAACCTCCAGGTTCTTTTTCCTCCCGATCTTTTTTCCTTCAAACAAGCCTACCGAACCACCCGAAACGCTGAATTTTCTTTTTACAAATCCACCGCTTTTGGAAAGCAAAACGAGGTTTTCATCATTTACCTTGGTTTTGATGTCTTCATCATCAGTCACCAGCACATTTTCGAGTAAATAGCTGCACAAATTATAATAAGGTTGATCGGTTTCAATCAGATCGATGGCTCTTTTGGTGTTTGGCAGCAAAGTCATTGGCGTCGTGTAATCCTTAAAAGCTTCCAGGATGAAAAAGTTGGCTTTGCCTTTCTGCGCGTCGCTCAACAGCTTGATCGCCCGATAAGCATCCTCCATGTTTTCCACCACGTAATAACTCAGGTAAGGCTCCAGGTAATTTTCAATAGCTACCCTGTAACCCTCTTTGCAATAGATCAGATCCGACAGTAAAGGGGCATCTTTTGCCCAGTCTTTGACCTTACTCAAAAACTTGATCGATTCGGGAAAGCCTTCGAGGTTTTCCACCATGCTCTTCGTCAGTTTGTACTCGTTTCGCTGCGCGTCAAGCTTTCGATTTACGTCTGCAATAAGCTTTCGCTGTGCTTCGATGAGTTGTTCAGTTTCCACGATCTCGGTTTGGCGTTTTGCCTCTTCTGCTTCCAGGTCTTCGAGCAGTTTTTTCTTTTGCTCGCGGTTTTTATCAATAGTTTTAAGTTGAGTTTCCAGGTTTTTCACGTCGATACGACGTTGTTTGATCAGCGATTCATTTTCTGCATCGTCTCTTTGCAGGTTCTCGATCTGGCTGATCTGAATGGCTTTTTTCTTTTCCAGTTCGAAAATTGACCTTTCGATAACCTGCTGTTCACTCATAAAATCATCGAGTTCGGTTTTCAGGGCAGCGTGGCTGTCGCGAATTTCTGTGAGCCTGGATTCCGCTACCTGGAGTTGCTCCTCAATCACGGCTTCCAGTTTCTTTTCTTCGGCGATTTGCTTGCTGAAATGACCGATGCCCTCTTCCAGTTGGTGAATTCGATCCTGAGCTGATTTGATCTGTGTGGTGAGTTTGATCTGATTTTGGGTGATAAACTCGCCTTTTTGGAGTAAAATATTTTTGTCGCTCTCCTGGTTTCGGATGTCGCCGATAAGCTGGTTGAGCGATCGCTGGGCTTCCGTAAGGATCTTTTCTTTATCGAGATTCGACTTCTTGTTTTCCTCGAGTTGAGCTTCCAGTTTCAGGCTCTCAGTTTCTATTTTACGGAATCTGTCCATTTCGGCTTCCAGCTTCGAGGAAAGTTCGTTGTGGCTACTTTTATAATTTTTCAGTTTGAAAACTGCTAGTTCGACATGAAGAGCTTTGTATTGATCCTTTAGGTTGTAATATTTTTTGGCGCGTTTTGCCTGTTTTTCAAGTTGACTGAGCTGATTTTCTATTTCAAATAGCAGGTCCTCTATCCTGTCCAGGTCGTCGGAGGTACTTTTCAGCTTGTTGAGGGTTTCGTGCTTTCGTATCTTATACTTCGAAATGCCGGCTGCCTGCTCGAACATCAACCTTCGGGAATTGTCTTTGTCGCTAAGCAGGTCGTCAACCATTCCCAAGGCAATGATGGCATAGGAATTCGAACCAATCCCAGTGTCTAAAAACAACGAGGTGATATCTTTCAAACGGCATGGAACGCCGTTGAGCCGGTACTCACTGTCGCCAGTGCGATAGAGAATCCGGGTGATCGTAACCGTCTGATATTCTGTAGGAAGTAGGTTTTTGGTATTTTCAAAAGTGAGTGAAACCTGCGCCATTCCGGTCTTTTTGCGATTTTTGGTTCCATTGAAAATGACATTGGTCATTTTTTCAAGGCGCAATTCTTTGCTTTTTTGCTCGCCGAGCACCCAGCGAATGGCATCCACGATGTTAGATTTACCAGAACCGTTCGGGCCGACAATCCCAATGACTTCTTCATTGAAATTGATCACCGTTTCAGTTGCAAAACTTTTAAATCCTTTTAGTTCTAAACTCTTCAATCGCATAGCTCGCAAAATTACTGAAATCTTCCGAAAGCAAAATCGATTTTTATTATTTTGCAAATCGCAACCCCATCAAAGTAAAAAATTGGCGAAGGTGATATAAAACACAAACATCACGGTTCAAGCTGATCTCCGCAAATTGTAAATCCGTGAAAAATCCGCCTTATCAGTTTAATCCGCTTTATCTGTGTTCCATTTTACAGAACCTGCGGCCATGGCGGGTCGCACTTTTCGCCATATTTCCCGACAAAACGTGTGTGCGACCACAATGTGGTCGTTTTTACATTTTGTCCTGAAATGCTAACATACTTTGGCCGCGATACGGTCAAATTTCAGGAATTCCTTTTTTGACCCCAGAGGGATCATAGTATGTTAGAACTTAATCCGTGTTCCATTTTGCAGAACCTGCGGCCATGGCGGGTCGCACCTTTCGCCATATTTCCCGACAAAACGTGTGTGCGACCACAATGTGGTCGTTTTTACATTTTGTCCTGAAATGCTAACATACTTTGGCCGCGATACGGTCAAATTTCAGGAATTCCTTTTTTGACCCCAGAGGGGTCATAGTATGTTAGAACAACGAAAAAAAGCCTTTACGACCGCAGAGCGGTCGCACCTTTCGCCATATTTCCCGACAACCGTATGTGTGCAATCCCGCTTTAGCCAAAAACAATCAGCATTTGACTAAAGCGGGATCGATCATCTCTTCGGTTTAAAAACCTTACGTACGCCAGCGGTTACTTTTTCACATTCAGACGCTTTTGTTTCCTCAACTCCAAGGCCATTTCATGCCTTTTGACATATTCATCGAAAAGCTGTTTTTTTTCTTCTATGCTGCTGGTCGTGTTGTTTTTATAAAAACCATTTTCAATTCTTTGCCTGGCGGCTTCGAAAAGAGTAACTGCACAGGCCACGGAAATATTGAGGCTTTCGACCATGCCCATCTGTGGAATGACGAAATTACCGTCGCACTTTCGTAAACTTTCCTTGCTGACGCCCTTGTGTTCGTTGCCAAACAACAAAGCAAGAGATTGCGTGAGATCGAGATCGTACAACTTGGCCGATCTGCCGGAGAGGCTCGTACAAAGTATCTTTTCGTAGTTTTCCCTAACTTTTTGAAAGCATGGATCAGGATCGGAAAAGTAGTGAATGTCCACCCATTTACCAGCACCGGTAGAGCTTTTCTTTCCAGGTTCAAGCGTTTCCTGCGACAATACCACATCGGAATAAATCACAAAAATTTCGCGAATACCAACAGCATCACAACTCCTCAACACCGCGCCGATATTATGTGGATCGTGAACATTTTCAAGGATCACCGTGAGGTTGAACTGCCTTTGTACGGCTACTTTTTCAAACTTTTTGATCCTTCGGGGTTTCAATTTATTTTGATTTTGAATTGTTGGAAAAGATAGATTCAATTGACAAATCTTTTCAGGTCGTTTTTCGAAAATGTCCATTCCGGTGTAAAAAGCGTTTCGACAAAATCAATTGAATACCAAGGGTTTAAACCTTCATCATTGAAATTATTCAGGATGTGCATCTCCTGAGCCGGCATAAAACTTTGTGCAAGCAGAAAGCACTTTTTCCCGGAATTGTTTTCAGCCATATCCACCACGATCACGGCATGTCCCGGAAAACCTCCCTGAATAAAAACATCTCCGATATTCAAATCATCTATAGGTACAACTTCCATTTCTTTGCTCAATGAAGCAGTGCCGGCATAATTAAAAACAGATTCAAGGTAGCGGCGAAAATTTGCATAAGAATGATCTGTATTTCCCGAAGGTGTTATAAAATTGACAGTATTTCCACTAACTTTTGGTTTCCTTCCCACCATCCAATCTTTAAAAGCAACTTTATGCCCGCTCGTATAGTTGAAATGGATTTTGGAAAATTCTCCGATCCCGTAAAGATATTCTGCACGAAGCCTCATGATCGCATCAGCGCATTGCTGGAGGTCCTTGTTTCCGGTGTCCATATCGATTACTGCATGATGCGCCGATTGATTTGCTTTTAATTCGCCGTTATAAAGAACCACATTTGCGCCGGAGGGTTTTAATGGTAAATGTCTTAACCAGTCTGTGAAGGAGCCTTTTTCGGTTTCGAGTCTTGCAAAACCAGCAGGCGGTGGAATCAGATAAGCTGTGGTATTTTTTAATTGAACATTTTGTTTCCAGGGATATACGAGAGAAATCAGGGAATCAGGTCGGGGTTCGGGTTGCACGGAAATTGTTGGTTCAGAATCAAAGTTGTCAAAATCATGGAAAGTTCGCGGGTTGTTGGTTTCACAACCTGAATTAAAAAAGAAAAGCCCTGCCAATGACACCTTGAATAATAAACCCATAAGCTACTGGTTTTCAATATTTTTATGCAACCACAATGGTTTTAACATTAACAAACTCCCGGATCCCTTCAATGGAAAGCTCCCGACCAAACCCGGAGCGTTTCACACCGCCAAAAGGAAGCCGGGGATCAGATTTTACCATGTCGTTTATAACGACAGTTCCGACTTCCAGGTGCAAGGCAATTTCCTCTGCTCGTTGAAGATCTTTTGTCCACACCGCCGCTCCCAAGCCATATTTCGAATCGTTGGCAATCTCGATGGCTTCACTATCATTTTTAAAAGGAATGATGATTCCGACGGGGCCGAAAACTTCTTCTCGATAAACGGCCATTTCAGGTTCGATATTGGTCAGCAGCGCCGGCTTGAAAAAATTGCTTCCCGGATTTTCTCTGCCTCCCTGCACGATCTCCTGTGCTCCCGCGGCAACAGAAGAATCGATTTGTCTTTCGAGATTTTCGGCCAGATCAGGCCTCGCCAGACAACTGATCTCCGTTTCCGGTTCCAGGGGATCACCCATTTTCAGCTTGCCAATTTCCTTTTCTAACATCGAAGTAAATTGATCCAGGATGGAAGCTTCGACAATAAATCGTTTCGCAGAAATACAGGTTTGCCCGCAATTGTTCATCCTGGATTTAATGGCTATAGAGGCTGCTTTTTCGAGATCGGCATCATGACATACAATATATGCATCGGTTCCTCCTAGTTCTAAAACACACTTTTTGATATGTTTTCCTGCAAGTGAAGCTACGCTGCTTCCTGCGCGATCACTTCCTGTCAGTGTTACTCCCTGGACAATCTGGCTGGCAATGACTTTTTCAACCTGATCGACTTCAATCAGCAAAGATTGAAAAACTCCTTTGTCATCCGCCGCATCCGAAAATAATTTTTCGATCTCCAGAGCGCATTGCGGAACATTGGGAGCATGTTTGAGCAGGATAACATTGCCGGCCAACAGCGCCGGAACCGAAAACCGAAAAACCTGCCAAAACGGAAAATTCCAGGGCATGATTCCAAACACAGCGCCCAATGGCTGGTAAGTGACGTAACTTTTTGAAGCCGAAGTGTCGATCTTCTTATTTTCCAAAAACGACGGAGCATTTTCCGCGTAATATTCGCACAAATAAATACATTTCCGGATCTCGGCAATCGATTGGGTGATGGGTTTTCCCATTTCAATGGTGATCAGCTCGGCTAATCTGTCAGTATCTTTTTTTAACTGATCCCTTACTTTTAAAATGATATGGACCCGGGATTCGAGGGGCGCAGTTTTCCAAAAACCATGAAAACTATTTGCCGCGAGCTTTAAGCATTGCTCAATCTGCTGATCATCGAATGCAGGGAAGGATTTCACTTCGCGGTGGGTAACTGGATTGATGGAATAAAACATTGGATTATCGAAGGTTTGTTTTTTTCACAAATTAACGAAAATATTTTTTGGCAACCGAGACAGCCAAAAAATGCTCAACCAGTCGATAATTTAAAAAGATATTAGACTTCAGACATTAGAAACCAGATACCGGACACAAGAGATCAGAAACCGGGCTATTTTATTTAAGACCGATTATTAATGGAAAAACCTTAGTTGTCAGGTTGAAAATAATAATCCTGGAATTTCAGTATGTTGACAAACTTGTTTTTGAACAGGTTAGTTTTCGAATAATCTTCTTCTAGTACAGCAGATAAGGGTATTTCGCGGACTATTTCGAATTTGGTGTGCAAATACTCTGCGGGTTCTCCATCTAGCCTGTCCTGAAAATACGTGCCGTGTTTGGCCATCATCCGTCCAAAGTAAAGCATCACATCGTATCCGACAAAAGCTTCCTGGGTGGGAATAGCGCCGTATTTTTCAAAAAATGCCTTTTTAAACGACTTAACCTGCTCAGAATCAGCGTCGATGTAACTTCCACTGCTCACCCTGAGATTCAACTGTTCGTAATAATCGTAGCTGATCCTTTCATAATCTATCCATTGTGGCATACCATAGATAACAACTTCAGTTTCGGGGCCTTTTTCCATTTTTGCCAACTGGATTTTCCGCATCAGTGAATAAATGAAGGATTCATTCGACCATGACGGTACGATGAAAACGGTAGTATCCCCTTCGCTGAGATAAGGCGTTACATCCATTTCATTAAAATCGGCAGATTCGTCGGTGACGATAAACTCTTTGAGGCGTTTCACTTTATCAGTGCCCTCAAAAGCCTGGTTGCTTTCCTGGAAATATTTCAGCCTTGAAATTTCTGCGGCTTTGTTGCGCACAACGAGGACGATCTGCTCCGCACGGTATCTTTCGCGGGCATGCAGGGTAATCGCCTGGCAATGGGCGTCGAGATAAGGGTTCACCTGAATGAAATATGAGTTATCTGAGGCGACGTCAGAACTGGGATTGATAGGCGATACGAGCGGAACCCGGTTTTGCTTAGTTAGTTCGGCTGCCATCTTGATATTTTCTTTGATCAGAGGGCCGATGATGAGGTGCGCGGTTTTCAACTCCCGGCTGTTCATCAGGCTTTGCACTACGGGGCCGGAGGCTTTTGTATCATGAACAGTTATATTTAATTTTACACCTTCTTTTGAAAGCACATCCAGCGCCATTTTCAGGCCGCTGTAAAAAAAGAGTGCGGGGTTGGATCGTTCATTGTTTTCAGTTCCGTTGTTCGACCAATCGGAGAGAAAAGGAAGCATGACCGCGACATTATAAACCGGCAGTTTTTCGGAGGTTCTGGGAACAGCGGGCGGAAGGCCTGGAGGCTGGAGGGGTTTCTCCCTCAGTTCTCTGGTGGCATCGGAGGTGATTGGCGGGTCATCCAATTGCGGATTGATCTTCCATTTTATAGTATCCAACTCCTCAATGACACGGGTGCTGTGCGTGTAAGTCCCGGTTTCAGGATCATAGACGGTATTTCCCTTGATTTCGGGTAAAACTTCCTTGTCCTTTTTAACTGTAGGTTCGTCCTTTTGCACTTTTTTAAAAGCATCACAGGAAAAAAGGCTAATAGCAGCGAAAGCCAACAAAATGGTCAGTTTATTCCCATTCAATAGTTGCCGGAGGTTTTGTACTGATATCATATACAACTCGGTTTATGCCTTTGACATTATTAATAATTTCGCTGGAAACAGTGGCCAAAAAATCATACGGCAGCCTGCTCCATTCAGCAGTCATTCCATCCAGCGAGTTGACCGCACGGATGGCAATGGTCTGTTCATACGTTCTTTCATCGCCCATTACGCCAACGGATTGGATCGGCAATAAAACGGTCAATGCCTGCCAAACTTCGTGATAAAGTCCGAATTTTTTTAAATTGTTTATAAAAATTGCGTCTGCTTCCTGCAATAGCGTTACTTTTTCCGGAGTAATATCGCCCAAAATGCGGATACCCAAACCGGGTCCGGGAAAAGGATGGCGGCTTAGGATTTCGGCGGGGATGTCCAATTCAGCGCCTACTTTTCTGACTTCATCTTTGAACAGCATCCGGAGGGGTTCTACAATCTTTAGCTTTAATATTTCGGGCAAACCTCCTACGTTGTGGTGCGATTTTATAGTCACCGAAGGGCCGTGTACCGAAACCGATTCGATCACATCGGGGTAGATCGTGCCTTGCCCCAGCCATTTTACATCGCTGAATTTTTCAGCCTCTTCTTCAAAAACTTCTATAAATAAATTGCCGATGATCTTCCTTTTTTGTTCAGGGTCGGAAACCCCTTTGAGGCGATCCCAGAAACGTTGTCGCCGGTCAACGCCATCGATGTTCAGTCCCATTCCTTCGTAAGACTTCAACACTTCCTCAAATTCGTTTTTCCGGAGCAATCCGTTGTCAACAAAAAAACAAACGAGGTTTTTACCGATTGCTTTGTGTAACAACATGGCTCCAACCGTGGAATCCACGCCACCCGACAATGCCATTAAAACCTTTTCGCCACCCAGTTTTTCACGCAATTCGTTTACCGTATTTTCCACAAAAGCAGCGGGCGTCCAGTTTCCGGTACAACCGGCAATGTCGATCACAAAATTTTTCAGGATTGTTTTACCTTCCAGGCTGTGCGTAACCTCGGGATGGAACTGGATGCAATAAACCGGTGCGCCAAAAATGCCGTTGTCAGATTTGAAAGCTGCTACGTCGATGCTTTCGGTTCCGGCCAGCAGTTTGAATTTTTCAGGGATACGGGTAATGGTATCTCCGTGCGACATCCAGATTTGCGAATTGGGAGAAATGTCTTTAAAAAATGGATCATCGTGATTGAATTCGCTCAGTCGGGCTTTGCCGTATTCGCGTTTTTCCGAGCGCATGACCTGACCGCCGTAATGCCGGGCAATGTACTGAGCGCCGTAGCAAATCCCGAGTACAGGAACCTTACCGATGATCTTTTCAATTTCAGGGATCAAAGCGTTTTCATCCGTTACGGAAAAAGGGCTGCCGGACAAGATCACTGCTTTGATCGAGCTGTCCGGTTCGGGCATTTTGTTGTAAGGCAATATTTCGCTGTAGATATTCAGTTCGCGGATCCTGCGGGCTATAAGCTGGGTATATTGAGAACCAAAATCCAGGATGATAATCTTTTCATTCATGACGGCAAATATAACATTTCATGGGTATAAAATAGTTTTTTAAATGCTTATAACTTGTGCCATGAAATGCGTTAAGGCCGGATCATTATCTTTTCTGTGTATATAGCTCCGAGGCGTCTGACTCAGGTCGGAGTTAGATTGATGAAGATTTCAATCTGCGCCAATTTGGGCAATCAGCGGGAAATTAAAGTGTCCCGCAGATCGTGCTGATCCACAAAAAAACCTGCCCTCAATGCGCGATCACGAACCGTTGGGAAAGTTGGCGGCCATCCTGGAGCAGGAGGTTTAAAAAGTAAATGCCGTTTGCGAATTCAGCGGTTTCAAGCCGGATGGTTTGGTGATCTGTAGATTCTTGTAAAAGCCATCTTCCATGAATGTCGAAAAGCTGAACCTGGGAAAGATTTCCTTCAGGATAGTTGATATTCAAGACCTCGTGGCAGGGATTAGGGAATACCTCCGGCGCCGGAGCAGCGTTCACATCTTTTGCTGAGGAGGTTGTCTCCATGCTAAGTTCATCGACTTTTATTCTTGCAAAACCGGTTATTTCACCGTGACTACTTGGAGGGGAATAGGCTCCTATCCGAATTTCAATACTATCATAATGTTGCACAGGATCTAAAGGGATTTCAATCAGGGTGTATTCAGGGATTAAAACACTGGTTTCCCAGTAGCCAATTTGTTGTTTTACCGTATCCAGAAAACCATACACATGTATTCTCCCTTTGCCCATTCCGTCGATACTATCACATTTGACATAAGCCGCAACCTTATTCAGGATATCGGTGCTTGTAAACACAGTAATTGCGATGCCAGGCATGGTCCCCTCGAATGCCGAAACTGTATTGGTAGCCTGCATAGCGAAGTTCCCGCTATAGCTATCAGTAGTTTTAATGATAGCATACCAAGTGACTATAATAGGATGATAATTCGTCACCCAATTGTCCGGTTCCTCAATACCATCGACGATGCTCCAGTTTTCAAATCCGGAGTTGGGTATTTGACAAAAAACGGTGGTAGTAAAAAGTAAAGTGGTTAGTAAGGCTAAAATTTTCATGATTTATGTTTTTAATTTTAAAAAAAGCGGCCTTTTTCTTTTTATAGCCACTGCCTGTACCGCAAGGCGGTAAATGCACGAATTAGTATTTTATTCGTGAATTAGTGGCTTTTTTGATTTTCACAACGAATAAACCTGCCCGCGATACGCATCAGGCGAGCCTACCCAATGGTCAGGCAGGTTCGCCGGTACATCACCGCCCCACCACAAAAGCTTTCGATACCACCGTTCCCCGCACCTCTGCCTGCAAAAAATACTGCCCCGCCGCATAGCCCGACAGTGAGATAATATGCGTGATGTCGTTCACCCGGCTGGAAAAAGACTGCATCACACGGCCCTGCACATCCACGATACGGAAGTTTACCTCGCCGCTATGCGCCGGATCGTAGT
>CAZKDA010000053.1:0-24145 GCA_964551455.1 uncultured Saprospiraceae bacterium | reverse complement strand
TAATAAGTAGATCCGGTCCAATAACTCTTGCATTTTATTCCAAAATGATTATTTGATTTCAATGCCAGTTCACCTCTTCCCCACGCCGACTCGTGAATACCCTGAGCCAACGTAATACTGGCCGGAATCCCACTCCTCATCATTTCCCTTACAGCAATGTCTTTGTAGGAATTGATATATTGGTCAACATGATTTTCGCCAAAAAGAATGGTAGCATGAAATAATAGAAAGGACAGGGTTGCATAGTGCATTTGTTTTCTCATAATCCAGGTAATTTTTTTGTGATGTAATTACCAACAAACCATCATCAATATCAAATGCCTTATCTAAGACCGGCTTAGCTTTTAATGTATCTTAAATAGGATTGATGGTTGATGTAAGTGCATTGGTAGTTTAAATAAATAAATTGCCAACGACTTACTAATCGGGTGTCTTCTCATAGTGACCTCATAGTAAGTGATTGTGTTCGAAAACAAATATAGAATTATTTAAAATATATAATCAAGCGTTGCGTCTAGTTAATTACTTTTAGATTTTATTTAATGTGACAGGTTATTTTAATATACTTAAAACTTTGTATTTGAAACGACGTACTTTATTTCAGAATGTTGTTACATGGTTTCGACCGACATATAATCTGGCAATAAATTTGATGAAGGCTTCGATAAAGTCACATTAAAATATCTTATTATGTGTTTGTATTTTTTCCAAAAACTGAACATGAATATTTCCAGCCTTATTCTTAGTTTCACATTTGTTTTTTTGGCTTTCACTTTTACCGCCTATTCGCAAACTTCCATTGCTGCCTTTCCACGGCTAACAGCGGAAAATTTTTTCAACCGGGGTGCAGAGTTTCATCACAATAATGATCTGGAAAAAGCAATTAATTATTACTCGGAAGCGCTGTTGTTGAATCGTGACCACCTCAAATCTCTTTACAATCGTGGGCTGGCTTATTTGGAATTGGAAAAATATAATAAGGCGCTATTTGATTTTGACGCTCTGATAAAACTCAATCCGAATGACGCCCAGGCTTATGAGCAACGGGCAAGAGTACTCTATCTTTTGAATGATGCGGAAGGAGCCATAAAGGATTATAGCCTCGTGATGAAAGCAAAACAGAACAGCATCCTGCTGGTCAATCGCGGTCTGGCTTCGGTCATGTTAAAAGATTTTGAAAACGCGATGATCGATTTTGACGCAGCGCTTGAAAAAGATCCCCGTGATTTTGAAGCTTACGTGGGGAAAGGAGATGTATATTATCATTCGGGAGATTATCACCATGCTATTCAGTTTTATACCGAAGCGTTGCGAATTGTTCCCGATGATGAACGCACTTATAATAACAGGGCGAATGCCTATTTAAAACTTGGCAATTCAGAGCAGGCTTTGTCGGATTTTAATAGCGCCCTCGACATCCTTCCCAATAGTTATACTTTTGTAAACCGAGGGTTTTTCTGGTACGACCAGGATGAAATTGATATGGCGCTGCCGGATTTTTTGGAAGCTTCCCGCCTCGATTTCAACAATGCCGCAGCGTATTACGGTATCGGTTTGGTAAAATATAAAAGATCGGAATTTGTAAGCGCTTTGGAAAATTTTGATATGGCCATACACCTCGACCCTGAAAATGAATTGTATCTGAACTCCAGAGGGTTAACTTATCATTTTCAAGGTTTATTTGATGACGCGATACTCGATTTCGATCAGGCCATTTTATTAAACCCAGAGTATTCAGAAGCCTGGAGCAATCGTGGTCAAAGTTATTATCTGATGGGAGAGAAACAAAAGGCGCTGGAAAGCTGGCAAAAAGCACTGGAAATTGATCCGGAGAATATAGCCGCGCTAAAAAGTATCAATTCGCTTTCGTTTGATCCCCATCATTCAAAAAATGAAGAATTTGTTGCAAAAGGCGGAACATCTGTTGACAAAGAAAATGTATTTGACCGAATTAATCATTCCGAGATTGGTGTAGAAGTCGATGACGCGTTTTTACAATCGACTGTTGCTTTCAAATTCTTGGCTGCGGAAGAAATGGATTATCCGGAAAACGAACCAGGATCAAAGCCTTTTATTCCTAAAGAGATTAGTCAAAAAAACGCTACGACAAACGAGGAAATATCAGATGAAAAGATTTGCCTCGATAATGCACAATCATTTTTGCTTCAGGGGGAATTCGGCCTTGCCGTAGTCCATTTCAATACAGCATTAGAGTTAAATGATAAAAATCCGGAAACATTTATAGGGCGCGGTAACGCATATTACCTTCAGCAAAAATACCAGGAAGCAATCACCGATTTTACTAAAGCAATCAGCCTTGATCCCGGATTAACCCTAGCGTACTACAACAGGGGCATTTCATATTTTGATGCCAATGATATTAAAAATGCAACACATGACTTTACTGTTGTGATCAGCCATGATCCGACAATTACTGATGCATATTTTTTGCGTGGAACATGTTTCTCAAATCGAAAAATGTATAAAAAAGCAATAAAGGATTTTAACCAATGCATACAGCTAAATGCTGAAAACATCAAAGCATTGATCAAGCTGGCAGAAATCAAATTTGCATCTGGCAATATTTTTGAATGCATTGACGACTACAATCTGGCAATTGAAAAATCGCCCTCCCAAAGTGAGTTGTATGCCAGCAGGGCTAAGGCTTTTCAGGCATTGGAAATGTATCAGAAAGCATTGGAAGATTTCAATATGGCATTGTCGATTGATCCACTTTGCGCCGAGGCTTATTTCCACCGAGGCCAGATAAAAAAATTAACTGGTGACGAAAACGGCGCTGTGAATGATCTTACGACTGCCCGAGCTTTAAACTCGAAAGACGACCACGAAAAGACTTCCTATTGACTTGTTTTCGACTACCGGCAGGTTTTTCAATTTTGAGAATTTTAAAAGCCCGTTGACCTTTGATAATAATCTTGATTTTTGTTTGAAAATATTTATTTTTGCAGCGCCATGTTGAAAAAAGATAGTTTAAAGGTGACCGATCTAATATGAATTGACTTGGTAGTTTTATTTTTTTAGACAAACATAAATTATAATATCATGAGTGAGAAAGCGATAAAAACGCGATACGGAGATGAGGAGTTGAGAGAGTTTGAGGAGATCATTGATAAGAAACTGGAGAAATCCATAACTGAACTCAACTTCTACATGAAGCAGATAGCCGAAATGGCGGATAATCCCGATTCGAAATTGAAGGGGTTGGATGACGGGTTCAGCACTGCGGAAAATGAAAGGCTTACAACATTGGCTGGTCGTGTCAGAAAACATATTCAACACCTTGAAAACGCCAAAATCCGCATAAAAAACAAAGTTTACGGCATTTGCAGGGTTACAGGAAAACTGATCTCAAAAGAACGTTTGCGTGCAGTTCCTCATGCGACTTTGAGTATCGAAGCCAAGCAAAGTAACGGCGAAAATTAATTAGAAAAAGTAACCGGTTTTTTTACTATAAAATAGCGATTATACTAATTCCTTGAAAGTGTAATCGCTATTTTTATTTCCGCAATCCGGTAGTTTAAAATGCACTGGCAACGGATTTTCGCAATTATCTGAATTTTCATATCCCGGAATTATTTTAGCTCCAAAACCTAATGAAGATCAAATTCGTTAACCATCAAAACAATTGCTTCGAATCTGACGGTTTTCCGCCCTAAAACCCGCGATAACCAAAATTAACAAACTACTACATTGAATAAATCTCACAAAATCCTATTGATTGTATTGTTGGTTTTGATCATTGACCAGAGCTTGAAGATTTGGATCAAGACAACTTTTCCTTATGGCCATGAAGTTTCCATTTTGGGTTTTGAATGGGCTAAGTTGTTTTTTGTGGAAAACAACGGGATGGCTTTTGGGCTATCTCTAGGTGGATTTTATGGAAAGCTGGCATTGAGTTTATTCAGGATCGTGGCGGTGGCGGCATTGACTTATTACATCAAACTTTTGATACAAGCCGGAGCGGGAATGGGGCTGCTGTTCAGCTTTGCCCTCATTCTGGCTGGAGCGATCGGCAACATCATAGACAGCGCTTTTTATGGGTTGATTTTTTCAGCATCAGAACCTGCCCACGCTGCCGTTCTTTTTCCTGAAAATGGCGGATATGCCGGATTTTTACACGGCAAAGTTGTGGATATGCTGTATTTCCCTTTGATCAATGGCTATTTCCCTGAGTGGTTTCCGTTTTGGGGAGGAGAACAGTTCCAGTTCTTTCGTCCCGTTTTTAATGTCGCCGACATGTCGATCACTGTTGGTGTTTTGAGCATTATCCTTTTTCATCGCAACTTCTTCAACGCTCAGGTAAGCGAAGTACAAGATCAGGAAAAGGTTTCAACTGGCGAAGAACCGCAGCTTCTCAGTGAAACCCAACAAGTAACAGAACAGGAAGTTTCTAAAAACGACGAGGACAAGGCACATTAAACATTTCTCCAACGCGATTTATATTCGTAATTGACTTTCCAAAACCAAAAAGCGATGTACGGGATTCGTACATCGCTTTTTGGTTTTATTCAACTACTTTAAACCTTGTCTTGAAAATCATGCTACGCTCAAAAACGATTGCACAGATTTCAGAATATTTGTCACCTTGGAATAATCGATGCTATAATGTATAAACTTTCCTTCTCTACTCGTAATGACTATGCCGGCCAACCTCAAAATCCTTAAATGTTGTGATGTGATGGATTGTTCAAGTTTCAGGGTATTGTAAATTTTATTTACATTGATGGTTTTGTGTTTGTCGATAAACTCAAGTATCCGCATTCTAAGGGGATGCGCAAGCGCTCTGAGTATCTCTGACGAGACTTGTAGCTTTTCGTTGTTAATGGTAACTTTAGCCTTTCTCATAGATACGGTTTTATGAAAGAATGGATTATTATTTACTTAGCAAATATGCGATTTTTATTTATTTTTACAAAAGATACAATAAAAAAATGCTGTGAACGTAAAGGTTCACAGCATTTTTTATATCCTGTGGTAAAATCTTGACTTATAATTTGTAATCGCAATCCAATCTACTGCTGCATCCTAGCTTTATTTCATTGATAAATTTGATTACTTGTTATGCGGCCAATTCTTCTACAAGGCGGGAAATTTGAGATATTCGTTCATTGTCAAGGGCGTAGTAAATGAATTTGCCTTGTCTTTCGGTAGCTACCACTCCGGCTCTTCTTAAAATTGCCAGGTGCTGAGATGCTACGGATTGCTCGAGCCTGAGCTTGATGTAAATATCGGTAACCGTCATTTTTTCATTTTCTTCCAACAGGTCGATCACGCTTTGGCGCAACTTGTGGTTGACTGCTCTTAAAACCAACACTGCTTTTCTCAATTCAGTATAGTCCAGGAGTATGTCTTTTTTACCCTTCTTCAAAGTGACGGTTTCGTTTTTTTGCTTTCTCATATTGATGTTTTTTATAATTAAATAATACTGCTCAAAAGGAGCCAAAAATTATACCAAAGAAAGACATTACATTATGTTCTAAGGTATAATATAATTGATTTATAGCCAAAAATAAACATTATATTTCAATAATCATAAATTTTTTCAATGTGTGTTTTTTTATAATGTTTTTCGTGGAGTTGTAATGTTGGGAGACTTGAAATAATTGGGAGAAAAATAAGCTGCATCACAAAAATCTTTTCTTTGAAATGCCTTGTAAGAAAGTGAAACAAGATTGGTTGCCGAGCAAACTTCCGGACTGAAAACCGCCAAAGATGAATCGATAACATTCCGACATTTATTTGCACCGTTGCCACTAAAAACAATGGTATGACCCTGATCGAAGTATTCTTTAAATGAATCCCTGTCAATGATCTTTGCGTGCGTATCCAGCACCTTGCCCAGGTTTTTATCAAACAGCGCAACATAAACCTCCATCCGCCGGGCATCGATCATTGGCGCATAAAACCCCTGTTTTTTTGTATTTGCTTGTGTTACCCCGGCGATTGATTGCAGGGTATCGATCGCGATGAGCGGCTTGTCGAGGGCATAACAAATACCTTTGGCAGCGGAAGCGCCGACTCTTAAAGAAGTGTAAGAACCCGGGCCTTTGCTCAAAGCTACCGCATCCAATTGTGCAAGGCTTATCCCCAGTTCTTCACAACACTCCCTGATCAGAACGGTTATTTTGGATGTGTGGGAAAATGCCTTGTCCGCTTCTCTGATTGCAAGAATGCCGTCGTACTCACTGATGCAAACCGAGCAAATATCCGTAGCTGTTTCAATGTTTAAAATTAAAGGCATTTCAAGGCGTCCTTTCTTTGGTTAAAAATAAATAGCGGCTTAAAAATAAATGTTTTAAGCCGCTATTTATACTCTCGCTACAACAACTTTCACTAATGCGAAGCCAGCAACTCGGTATATTTTGAAGCGTTTTTTAACACCGTGATGGCTTCTTTTATCTCTTCATCATTTTTTAGCCCGATCTGTATCTTGCCTTTTTGCAAATAATACCTGGCGGCTATTTCTTTCTCGATCAAACTGATGATCGCCTCTTTATTTTCAATTAATTCTTTTTCTTTTTCTAAAATTATTTTGTTTTCAATGACCTTAATTTCATTCTCAATAGATGAGATCATGTTTTCTTTTTCAGCTTTTTCTTTCAAACTTTTCAAAACTTTTTCACTCTCTGTTTCAAATCCAAAACCTACTTCTGAAAGGTAACGGGTAAACTCATCAAACTTTGAAAATTCAAATGTTTCAATAACGGGTGGTTCGGGGTTTTCTATGCAATATTCAGTAACGTATTTGAAGATCAGGTTCTTTCCCAACAGTTCGGCAACGACATTATTACTCGTCGGATGTTCGATGAAAATATCCGGTTTTACTCCCCCTCCGTCTTGTACGCTCCTTCCATTTTTAGTTTTAAAATTGGTACGCAACGAATCGGGGATCCCTACCGGTTCTCCATCTTCATAATTCACTCCCTGGATACACCTGCCGCTCGGAATGTAATATTTTGCCGTTGTCATTTTTACCTTAGAATTATAGCCGACGTCTCTTGTGTTTTGCACCAGACCTTTGCCATAAGATCTCTGGCCGATCAATACTCCGCGGTCAAAGTCCTGAATAACCCCCGAAACAATTTCTGAAGCTGATGCCGATCCTTTGTCGATCAACACGACCAAAGGAATTTCTTCATCCACAGAGCGGTTCAAGGTTTTAAAACTCCTGTCCCAATCGGCAACTTTTCCCTTCGTTGCAACGACCTGCTCTCCCTTTGGAATAAAAACATTCGATACATTAACCGCTTCTGTCAGTAATCCTCCTCCGTTTCCGCGAAGGTCGAAAATGATACCTTTAAGTCCCGCATTCTCTTCCTTCAGTTTTTTCAAAGCATCTCCAACATTTTTTCCGGCATTACGCGTAAATGTCGATAAAGAAATATAGCCGATGTTTTCATTGACCATTCCATAATATGGTACATTTGGAACCACTACTTCATCGCGTACCATTGTAATCTTCTTTTCTTTGCTTTCTCCCGGACGTTGGATGGTGAGGATTACTTCGGTTCCCGGAAATCCTTTGAGTATCGCGCTCACATCATCGGTGCTTTTTCCTTTTGTGGACTTGCCGTCGATTTCCAAAACGATATCCCCGGCTTTAAGGCCTGCTTTCTGCGCAGGGCATCCGTCGTAAGGTTCTGTGATGGTAATGTGATCATCGATCTTTCGGATCATGGCGCCGATGCCATTGTATTTGCCATCAGTAATGTAACGAAATCCTTCTATTTCAGATTCTGAAATGTAGTTGGTATAAGGATCGAGAGATTCGAGCATGGCATCAACGCCCGTCCGCATGAGTTTTGCAGGATCCAAGTCATCGACGTAGTAAGTATTGATCTCTTTGTAAAGGTTGGTGTAAATTTCAATGTTTTTTGAAATCTCAAAGTATTTGCTGTGGTCTGAGCTAATGGTGGCAACACCCAACACAAAAATCGCTGCGATCGCAACTACTTTAAATGACCGTTTAATGTACTTATTCATAATGAAAAATCTTTTAACTTTAAAAGCTTACCGAATTTTGTTTCTTCTAACAACGGTATTAATTATGAGAAATGTTTCTAAAAGTAAAGCTAAATCAGAAATTATTCAATAAACATCTGCTTTTAAGCTTTTGTTATGGACGAAAGGTTCTAAAAACCAGATTTAGCTTTCTAGGGCCACTTCGTAAACCAATACCGATGTATGATTCCAGGGGATAAAATTAAAAGGGGAGAATTTAAAACGGGGTGTACTCTCCAGGTAAACAAAAAACAATGCCAGAATAACTTTTTCAATTTAATCCTTCAAAAAATTCCTCACCTCCCCAATCAGTCGTTCCGGCTGGTCGGCGTGTACCCAATGCCCCGCATTTTCAATCGTCCGGAACTGTGCGCGGGGAAATATTTCCAGGATAGATTTGAACTCGTCTTCGCGAAGGTAATCGGATAAGCCGCCTCCAATGAACAAGGTATCACCATCAAAAGGTTCTGTCACTTTCACTGGCGCCAAAATACTTTCGTAATTTTCAAATATCGCCGAAAGGTTCATTCGCCAATGATATGCGCCCTGTTTGTCGCGGTATAAATTTTTTAGCAAAAACTGTCTGACAGGTTGATCCGGAATGCCTGTAGCCAAAAGGTTTTCAGCTGCATTGCGCGAGCTGATTTTCTCCAGATCCAACGACATCAAGGCTTTGAAGATCGATCCATGCTCTCCATTGTTGGCAAAGGGACTCATATCCACCACGACCAGCTTTTCAACCATATCCGGAAAATCCAGTGCAAATTGTATGGCTGTTTTTCCTCCCATAGAATGGCCCATGACGACAGCTTTGTGTATCCACTGCTGCTCCATGAACAGGCGCAAGTCTTCGGCCATCAGGGAATAATTCATTTCCGGGTCGTGTGGAGATCTTCCATGATTTCGCTGGTCAATTGTAAAGACCATATAATTTTCAGCCAGCTTTTTAGCGATGCCTTGCAGGTTGTCGAGCGAACCAAAAAGCCCGTGTAAAGTAATTATTGGAAACCCCTGTCCTGATACTTTATAATTCAAATTCATTTTTATACTTATTTTGGCAAAACCTTGCAGGACGGATAACATCCTTGCCGGCAAAGAGTTAATCTTGTTGGTGTTTTATTTGCATAAAAAACTAATATTGAACCCAAATGGTTTTTTCCCAAAACTTACCTTTCAAAAAATTGTGTTATTATTTTTGCGGTCTGAATTGAACTTTCAATGAAATTATTTTCGATACTACTTTTTTTCATATTCGTTTGCCCTCTTTTTGCCCAGCAGAACATTGCTCAGTTGGAAAAAGAGCTTTCTGCTGCAACGACTTCCGTGGAGAAGATGATCGCAAATTACAACCTTGCCGAAGCTTATCTGAACAGGGATGCAAAAAAAACCAACGATTTTGCCGGAAAGGCTTTCGATCTCGCTATCCAGCAAAATAATCACGGAATGGCTGCAAGCGCTGCCTACCTCCGTGGAATGGCAAACCTGCGATCGCGAGATAATAAAAATGCCGAAGTCTGGTTCAAAACCACGCTCCAATATGCCAGGCAAGCCAAAGATTCCGACCTCATCATAAAAAGCGTTGATCAACGCAGCAGGCTGGCTGTAAAAGACAGAAATTACAGAAAAGCATACGAGATCAACCAGGAAGCTTTTGAATATTTCAGCACAACCGGCGTGAGCATCAGCGCCCTTGAACGCACTTACGACAACCAAAAAATACAACTCGAAAAAGAACAATCACAAATAGAATCGGGCATCAGGCACCTCGAAAATGAAATTGCAAAACTGAGAAATGAGCGAAACCAGATACTAGCCGACAAAGACCAGCTCGAAGTAAAACACAGCGAACTGGCGCTGGAAAAAGAAGATGCGGTAAAGCAGATCACCGAAAAAGATGAAGCGCTGGCTACCGTTTCAGCGGCCAAAGAAAGAGCGGAACGAAAAGCGCGTTCCAAAGAAAAAGAAGTTCAGCAACTGAACCGGGATGCCCTTGAAAAGTCATATCTGCTCCAGGAAGCAGAACTGGAGCTCGCCAAAGCAGAACTGGAGTCTGCCCAAAACAGGTACTTGCTGATGATCCTTTCATTTGCGTTTGTCGTTATCGTGCTGCTAGCCATTTTGTATTATGCGAGATTCAGAACTAAAAGAAACGCTAACATTGCCCTCGAAGAAAAAAACAAGATCATCGAAGCCGAACGCCACCGCTCTGATGAATTGCTATTGAATATTCTACCGGCCAATATCGCCGAGGAGCTAAAAGAAAATGGAAAAGCCGCTGCCCGGAAGTTTGACGACGCTACCGTTCTGATGGCCGACTTCAAACACTTTACCTCCATTACCGAACAGCTCTCTCCCGAGCAGTTGGTACATGAGCTGGATTACTGTTTTCGGGCCTTCGATTATATCATTTCACAATATGAAATTGAAAAGATCAAGACCATCGGGGATGCCTATATGTGCGCCTCCGGCCTTGTAAACCGCAAAACCGTCCCTTTTAAAATTGTAAAAGCCGCACTGGAAATGCAGGAGTTTCTCGAAGATTACAAGCAGGAAAAAATCAAAAAAGGAGAACCGTACTTCGAAGCCCGAATTGGCATCCACACCGGATCGGTCGTTGCAGGTGTGGTGGGCGTCAAAAAATTCGCTTACGATATTTGGGGAAATACCGTGAATATTGCATCCCGCATGGAGGAAAACTGTAAAGTCGGAGAAGTCAATATTTCCAACTCTACCTACCAAATGGTGAAATACAATTTCGAATGCCAGTATCGCGGGAAGATCGCCGCCAAAAATATGGGCGCGATCGATATGTATTATGTGAAACGGGCGATTTGAAGGTTTTTCTTTGAATTTGCAATATCCGCTCGCACTACCTCTCAAAGATGGCGTGCCATCTACGCCCATTCCGTTCAATTCTTCAGAACAACCACCACAGGAAGTGCATTCTTATAAAAGCAATAACCAATTTGATATTATGAAATATTATTATTATATTGCAAAAACAGAGCGTGTTTTAAGTACTCTGTCTTGTCTAAGTAAGTTTATTTCTTGCCTATTCTTCCAGAGTGTATAAAAGTTTAAAAACCATATTTTTATCCTCATCTTAGGGTAAAAGAGGCATGGTGTTATTTCTGAAAAAATAATTATTTTTTCCTCCTATGCGTGTACACCATAGGATTATAAACTATCTCATTAACCCGGATTTATTCTAAGGATTTTAAGTTTTTCATCATGATACTTATAAGGCTTTAAAGCTAAAAGTTTTTAAAATAAATCCAATAAACTTATCTTATCATGAATGCAAATAAATTTATTGTTTTCGTTTTATTTATTTTTTTTACTGCTTGTTCAACAGAAGAATTACAAGTAAAAACACATGAAAATCAAGAAGAACAATCCGAAAACGCCTCAGCTCGTACTAGCTTTGCATCCTTCAATTGTGCAGCAGATTTTGGCGACATTCACAATGCAGCAATGGAAAAAGCCTATGACACAATGCGTGATGAAATTACTTTGCAAGGTGCTTCATTCGACCTAGAAGATTTCTATGAAAACATACTGTATCCGGTTCTTCTTGATTTTACAGCCGATGAATACGGTATAACATCAGGTGCTGCTGATACAATATTAACTGATTTAGGCTTCACGGGAGATCTTTTTGATGATTATGATCTTATTGCAAATGCCCCCGCCTCACTTTCTGCGATACAAGTTGCCCTACTAGATGATATCGAAGCTATAGCTGGCATAGGGGATATTCCTACTGCAAACGAATTAGAGGAAGTATGGGGCGAGTATTATGGTCTTGTAGATGATGATTTGTTGTGTGGCGCACTACATATGGCTGTTAGTTCTTCGACTTACTGGACATCCGCGGCAGGCGATTGGGAGGACGCGAATTCATTATTCGGTGGAGCCGAAGGCCGTGCTGATTGTATTGATAGTACTGTTGTTACAGCTGATGTTACTAGCGCTGTAATTGGCATTTGGTGGGGTCTCGGCGGGGTTTTATTCGGCGCCGTTTGGGGTTCTGTAGGTAATGCTATTGTACAGATTATCCATTGTTAGACTAAAGAATTCCTCTGAGCTTGACCAGGGGTTTACAACTATATTGCCGCGATAACGGCTCCATTTAACCACTCCGGAGCAAGTTTCGGAGTGGTTCTTTATAAAACACGTTTATTATGACTTTTAGTAGTTTATTAAGGCTTCTCGTTTCGTCCAACGCCCTATTTTTGTTTAGCCAATATGCCTTTGATGCTTTTAACGATAATTTAGAAGCAATATTTTCCGCATCTTTTGCTGCAGCAGGGCTTTGGCTAAGTTTTAAATATATTATTAACAATAAGTTGGCTAAGCTAAATCTATCTAAAGCAAAAGGTTATTACGTTAGGTCTTGGTCTTCGATTTTCAAGAGTTACCTTTTTGTCCAAGGAAAAGAAAAAAGCACAATTTATAAATGGCGATGGCCCAGAAACAACGAAGAACTTATCCAAGAGTTTCCAAATAACGCTGTTAAAATTTCAAACTATCTTTTCTTTAATGTAATTAAAGCAGGAGGACGTAAATACATCCTGTTATAAGGATATGGATTAAAGAATTCCCCTGCTGCTACAATATCTTCGATGCTCGGTACGATCTCCTGATCGTCACCCGAATTGGTAGTTGGTCTCCTGACCAGCGAAAGATAAAACTCAGCACCCGCTCACGCCGCCTTTCTCAAAGATGGCGTGCCATCATTCTCTTGTCTCCGGCAAGTAATTTACAACAAATACCTATTTTAAAAAACGTAGTGCATGGGAGTTGATCACTTCGGCAGAAGTATATGATGATGATACCCACAATGCAATTTTTTCTTCAGCTTATTGATCGTATCTTTGATCTTTTCAAAAGATGTCTCTTTTATAATAAGGCATGAGCTTTAAATTACACTCATCGTTCAAGCCGACTGGCGACCAGCCGGAGGCTATTCGTCAATTGGCCGAGGGTTTACAATCCGGCGAAAAAGCGCAGTGTTTGCTGGGGGTCACCGGCTCCGGCAAGACTTTTACCGTTGCCAATGTCATTGCCGAACTGAACAGACCGACCTTGGTGATTACGCACAATAAAACCCTCACGGCTCAACTGTATGGCGAATTCAAAGAGTTCTTCCCGGAAAATGCCGTTGAATACTTTGTTTCTTATTATGACTATTACCAACCCGAAGCTTACATCACGGTTTCGGATACTTATATCGAAAAAGACCTCCAGATCAATGAAGAGGTAGATAAACTAAGGCTAAGAGCTACATCCTCCCTGCTTTCCGGACGCCGGGATATTATCATCGTGGCTTCGGTTTCCTGTATTTACGGCATGGGCAATCCCGAAGATTACAAATCCGGGATCATCCGCATCTATCGCGGGCAGGTCATTTCCCGAAATACGTTTTTATACAGTCTGGTGGAAAGCCTTTATTCCAGAACTGAAGCGAACTTTGGCAGGGCTACTTTCCGCGTACGCGGCGATTCCGTTGACATCAACCTGCCTTATGTCGATTATGGCTACCGGGTGATATTCTTTGGCGACGAAATCGAGGAGATCGAACGCATCGACATCGAAAGCGGGAAACGGATCGAAAGCATGGAAAACGCTGCCATATTCCCGGCAAATTTATATGTGGCGCCCAGGGAGCGGATACACGGTATCATCAGAGATATTCAAGACGAGATGGTCGCGCAGGAAGCTTATTTCATGGAAGAAAAAAGAATCCTTGAAGCCAAAAGAATAAAGGAACGGATAACCTTCGACCTGGAGATGATGAAAGAGCTGGGTTATTGCAGCGGTGTGGAAAACTACTCCCGCTTTTTCGATGGTCGAGATCCTGGCACTCGTCCGTTCTGTTTGCTGGATTATTTCCCGGATGATTACATCATGGTAATTGATGAAAGCCATGTGACAATACCCCAGGTCCGCGGAATGTGGGGCGGCGACCGTGCCAGGAAACTGAATCTCGTCAACTACGGATTCCGGCTTCCTTCGGCAATGGACAACCGGCCTTTGAATTTCAGCGAATTCGAGTCGATGATCAACCAGGTCATATTTGTAAGCGCTACGCCTGCCGACTACGAACTGGAACAAACCGGCGGAGTCATCGTCGAGCAACTCATCCGACCTACGGGATTGCTCGATCCACCGATTGAGGTACGCCCTAGTTTAAACCAGATAGACGACCTGCTGGACGAGGTGAGTAAAAGGGTCGATGCAGGCGAAAGGGTTTTGGTCACAACACTCACCAAACGAATGGCCGAAGAGCTGGCAAAATACATGGCGAAACTGAATGTGCGTTGCAGCTACATCCATTCCGAAGTAGATACCTTGGAAAGGGTAGAAATTTTGAGAGGATTGCGGCTGGGTGGTTTCGATGTGCTGATCGGTGTGAACCTGTTGCGGGAAGGGCTGGATCTGCCGGAAGTTTCGCTGGTGGCTATACTCGATGCTGACAAAGAAGGGTTTTTGCGAAATGCCCGCTCATTGACACAGACCGCAGGCCGTGCAGCCCGTAACGCCAATGGTCTCGTGATTTTTTATGCCGACAAGATCACCAATTCCATGCGAATGACCATCGACGAAACCAACCGCCGCCGCGCTATCCAGATGGCTTACAACGAAGAGCACAACATCACGCCCCGCACGGTCAGCAAAACCAGGGAAGAAATCCTCAGCCAAGGTTCCATTTTGGACATCCGTGGAAATAAATCATCGGTTTATATCGAACCAGAGGAACCTACCCTCGCCGCCGATCCTATCGTCAGTTACCTGAATCGCGAGCAGATTGAAAAAATGATCGGCGAAACAGAGCAAAAGATGAAAGCCGCAGCCAAAGACCTCGACTTCATCACCGCTGCGCAATATCGCGACGAACTGTTTGCATTGAAAAAGCGGCTGAAAGAAGTTTTTTAGGTTTTTTAAAAAACCGTACTTTTGCTGATTCCAGTGGAACACTTTGTGTGCTCCGTGTCTTCTTTGTGTTTTTTGTGGCCTGCCACGCCCGCGGCGTGGTTCAAATAAAAACCACAAAAGAAACAAAAGGGAACAAAAGAAAAAATAAAAATGCCACGAAAAAACGAAGGCACAAAAGGAAAAAAACTTTGAGCCTTGGTGTCTTCGTGGCAAAAAAGATACAAATGGCAACACCTCGCTCCGTAACATTTTATACTTTGGGTTGCAAGCTCAACTATTCCGAAACCTCATCCATCGGGAGGTTATTCGAGGATAATGGTTATTCCGAAGTAAAATTTGAAGACGGCGCTGATATTTACGTAATCAACACTTGTTCGGTAACGGATTTTGCCGACAGGAAATGCAGGCAGATCGTACGGCGTGCTTTGCGTTTCAACCCCAATGCTTTTGTTGTGGTCATCGGCTGCTATGCACAGTTGAAACCCCGTGAAATTGCGGAAATCGAAGGAGTCGATCTGGTGTTGGGCGCTGCCGAAAAATTCAAAATTCTCGACTACATCAATGATCTTTCCAAGGCTCCCGGCAAGGGTTTGGTGTATGCCGGCGAAGTTCGCGAAGCAAAAGATTTTGTCAATGCTTTTTCGTTTGGCGACCGTACCCGATCATTCTTGAAAGTTCAGGATGGATGCGATTATAAATGTTCGTTTTGCACCATTCCCTTAGCCCGTGGAAAAAGTCGCAGCGATACGATTGAAAATGTGATTGAGAACGCAAAAAAGATTGCTGAAGCAGGTGTAAAGGAAATCGTTTTAACGGGGGTCAACCTCGGAGATTTCGGTAATGGGACGGAGGTGATAGAAGGTAGCAAACCCAAAAAAGAAGCGCTTTTCATTGATCTGATCTGCGAACTGGAAAAAGTGGAAGACATCGAACGTTTCCGTATTTCTTCCATCGAACCAAATCTCTGCACGGATGAAGTGATTGAGTTTGTTGCAAAATCCGAACGTTTCGTTCCTCATTTCCATATACCGCTACAATCGGGAAACGATAAACAACTGCGGCAAATGCGCAGACGCTACAACCGGGAATTGTATGATAACCGTGTTAAAAAGATCAAAGAGCTCATGCCGCATGCCTGTATTGGCGTAGATGTCATTGTTGGTTTTCCTGGAGAGACGGAAGAAGATTTTCTCGAAAGCTACCGATTTATCAACCAAATGGATATTTCATACCTGCACGTTTTCACCTATTCCGAACGGCCAAATACTCCGGCCAATGACATGAAAGATGTGGTACCGGTTGAAGTGCGTCGCCACAGAAATGAAATGCTCAGGATTTTATCTGAAAAGAAAAAACGACGCTTTTACAGCCAGTTTTTAGGCCGCCGGCGCGATGTGCTTTTCGAAGTGCATAAAGATGCATCAATGATGACCGGCTTTACGGATAATTATCTGAAAATCGAAACGGCCATTGACCCTGCCCTTTTAAATCAAATTGCCACGGTCCAGTTGATGAATATCAATGAGAATGGCAACATCGACGCTATCGTGATGGATATCCCGGAAAATGTTTTCGATTACGTTTGAACGCCTTATCCTCCGACGGCAATTTATAAAAGGAACTTCTAAAAATGCTTCATCTCCCGACCCTGATTCACGGTGAGAACAAATATACATGAAAATAAATAAAGCAAAATACGATCAACTTCTCGACAATATTGGCTCAACACTGCAAAAAGCAAGGGAGAACGCCATTAAAGCCATTAACACCGAGTTGGTAAAAGCTAACTGGGAGATCGGAAAATACATTGTTGAATTTGAACAACACGGAAAGGAAAAAGCAGAATATGGCAGCTTCCTTTTGACCAACCTGGCAAAAGACCTAAAAGTGAAGTATGGCAGGGGTTTCAGCAAAAGTAGCATCTATCTTTGCCGACAGTTTTACCTCATATACCCAATTTTCCAGACAGTGTCTGGAAAATTGAGTTGGAGTCATTATGCCGAATTACTGACAGTTTCGGATGACTTGGCAAGAAGCTTTTATGAGAAACAGACAATCAAAGAAAATTGGAGCTTCAGGGAAATGAAACGACAAATTGATTCGGCTTTATTCCAACGATTGGCGCTAAGTACAGATAAGAAAGGTGTTTTGGCGTTGGCAGAAAAAGGGCAAGATATTACCTCTGCAAAAGATGCTATTAGAAATCCTTACATCTTTGAGTTTCTTGAATTGCCCAAAGACAGCTTGATTAAAGAACGCGGACTGGAAAAGAGACTCATTGAAAATTTGCAGCAATTTCTTTTGGAACTTGGCAAAGGGTTTTCGTTTGTTGCAAGACAGTTCAAAATTACCATAGACAATGAACACAATTTTATTGACCTTGTTTTTTACCATAGAATTTTAAAGTGTTTTGTTCTCATTGACCTGAAAACAAGATAAGTAAAACATCAGGACATTGGACAGATGAACCTTTACCTAAACTACTTCAAAGAAGAAGAAAATACCGAAGGCGACCACGAACCGATAGGAATTATTATTGCAGCAGACAAACACGAGTTTACCGTAAAATATGCCACAGGCGGGCTTGCGAACAAGATTTTTGTTTCAAAATATCAGTTGTATTTACCTGACAAAAAAGTATTAGAAGATAAAGTGAAGGAGATATTAGACAATGATTAAAAGCAAAAAAACACAAATTGCCCGAAAGCATCCAAAAAGCCGCTGTAAGGCAACCAGGCCAATACCATAATTTCTACATGGCCATAGCAGTATTTTGAGGTAAGGGGATATCCCGGAAAATGTTTTCGATTACGTTTGATCTACCCGCAGCATTTATAAAATAGCCCTTGTGAAAACTTGGATTTCATTGTAAGCTGTCTATTTTTGCTTTCCACAATCCAAAGCTCATGTATCCTGACCTCTCGTACATCCTCCACGACCTTTTCGGCACCCAGCCCGACAATATATTTTCAATTGTAAAAACCTTCGGTTTGTTTCTGGTCATTGCCATATTAAGCGCTGCTTTTATGCTGGCCAAAGAGTTGAAAAGAAAAGAAGAAGAGGGTTTGATCCATTCCGTAAAGGTTAAAACGATCGAAGGTAAACCAGCCTCACCTACGGAATTGATTTTGAACGGTTTGTTTGGATTTGTGCTGGGTTTTAAGTTTTTCTACATTATTTCTCACAAAGATGATTTCATTCTGGATCCTGCCGGGGTTGTTTTTTCTACTGATGGAAACTGGATCGGAGGGATCGTTCTGGCGATGGTTTTTGCGGGGATTAAGTTTTATGAAAAAAATAAAAACAAACTGCCAAAGCCTGTTGAGAAAACCATTGAAATTCATCCCTACGAGCGTATGGGAGACATCACTGTCATTGCAGCAGTTTCGGGTATTCTGGGTGCCAAAATATTTGCTTTGGTCGAAGATGTGGGTGCACTTTTCGGTGGTAAGATCAGCTTTAACGACCTGGTTGACCAGTTTTTCTCCGGTAGCGGTTTGGCTATTTATGGCGGATTGATCGTAGCCTTTTTTGCTGTTACATATTATGTTA
The DNA here is from genome assembly GCA_964551455.1 of uncultured Saprospiraceae bacterium. Lineage (GTDB taxonomy): Bacteria > Bacteroidota > Bacteroidia > Chitinophagales > Saprospiraceae > JAHDHW01. Next base: position 5,632 of record CAZKDA010000053.1, on the reverse strand, counting down.
GAAAAAAAGGAATTGCACCTATCCATGTAATGGATGCAGCAGCGCCGGCATTGCTGATCGCTTATGGTATCGGACGGTTGGGTTGTCATTTCTCCGGAGATGGCGACTGGGGAATTATCAACCTCACGCCAAATCCCGGCTGGCTGCCGGACTGGCTATGGGCTTATGATTATCCGCATAATGTAATCAACAGTCAGCAAAGTGATCCCGTAACCGGGGAACTGCTCAGAGATCAGATCACCCAAATCCCGGATTGTACCTGGCGATACTGTACCAAGTTAACTGACCCCGTCTGGCCGACCTCGGTTTATGAATTCATTTTGATGATGATACTTGGCGGCATCCTGTGGGCAATGCGTAAAAAAGTAAAGATCGCCGGGATGTTGTTTTTCATTTATCTGATCATGAATGGTTTTGAAAGGTTTTGGATTGAAAAGATCCGCGTCAATCCAAAGAATGATTTTTTTGGTATTCAAACCACGCAGGCCGAATTCATCGCCGTACTTTTTATGTTGGCGGGCATCGCCGGATGTGTGTATCTCTGGCGAAAACACAAAAAATCAACGACCTGATCCCGCGGCTTCTTTCAGCGCCTCGTAAATGATGTCCGTTGCAATTTGCCAATTGAATTTTTTTCTTTGCTGCCTTCCGTTTTCGATGAGCGTCCTCCTCAAGTCTTCATCTTTGTAAATAATTTCCATAGCTCCTGCAATGGAAATTACACTGTTGGGGTCAATCAACAAAGCTGCATTGCCCGCTACTTCCGGCATGGAAGACACATTTGAGGTGATGATCGGGGTTTCGGTGTGCATGGCCTCCAGCAGCGGCACGCCAAATCCTTCGAAGAGCGAAACATAAGTCAACGCCAGAGCCGAACCAATAAATCCGGGCAGTTCTTCATTTTTTAAATAACCCAAAAAAACGATGTCTTTTTTAAATTCAGCTTTTTCAAAAGCATCTTTTATTTCTCCGGTTTGCCATGCAAATCGCCCGCCCAACAGAAGCTTCACAGACGCTTTGGTTGTTTTTTTGAATTGGTCGAAAGCCAGGATCAGGCGGTGAATATTTTTCCGGGGGTGAATGGCGCCGATGTAAAAAAAGTAGTCTTCGCCTTCGGCGTATTGTTGTTTTATCTTTTCCTTTTCGGAAGGTGGAATTGTTTTAAAATATTCTTTACAACCGTTGCAGGCCACCGCAATCTTTGAGGGATCGACAGCGTAATGACGACAAATATCCGCTTTGGTAAAATCTGAAACAGAAACGATCTTGTGTGCTTTTTTTACAAATTTCGGAACAAAATGCCGGTAATATTTTTCAGCTAAAAAAGGAACTTCTCCCGGATAATGAACGTGCGCAATATCGTGCATTACCAGAACGGTTTTGACCTTTGTACTCAAACTCAAATAATTGTCGGGAGAAAAAAATACATCAGGCCTGTGTTTTTTCAATGCTGCCGGGATCGACCACTCAAACCACCAATACCACAACAAAGGATGCCTTGCAGGAGGAAAGATCACAACAGGGGTTACATTTTCAGCAAAGATGAATTCCGGGCTGTATGGTCTGTCAAATAAAAAAATGAATTCATCTTCCGGATGCTGTGTCACCAAACGCCTTAGCACTTCATAGGTAAACCAGCCGACTCCTTCCATTTGGTTTTGCAACAAAAACCGGGTGTTAATTGCAATTTTCACACAGTGTTATTTAACCTTTTACATGTACAAATCAGAAGCTTGTAATTTCAACTAATTTAATGAGATTATGAAATCAAAGAAGTACTTTTGGATTACCAAATTTTAAAGCTAACGGTTTAAAAAAATGATCGAAACAGACATACTTGTGATCGGCTCGGGAATCGCCGGATTGACTTTCGCTATAAAACTGGCAAATGCCCGCCCCGACCTGAAGCTCACTGTGCTTACCAAAACCGTGAAAGATGAAAGCAATACCCGCTACGCTCAGGGGGGCATTGCAGCAGTCTGGGATTTCAAGATCGACTCCTTTAAAAAACACCTCGAAGATACGCTCGAAGCCGGCGATGGGCTTTGCGATGAAAATATCGTGAAAATCGTAGTGGAAGAAGGTCCTGTCAGAGTTCAGGAGATCATCGACTGGGGAGCGCGTTTTGACAAACATGCCCGTTCGGGAGGATATGATCTCGGCAGGGAAGGCGGACATTCGGAAAATCGTATCCTGCACTACAAAGATCTGACGGGTTGGGAAATGCAAAGAACCTTGAATGAGCAGGCGAAGGAAATACCCAACATTGAAATTCACGAGCATTATTTTGCTCTTGACCTCATTACTCAGCACCAACTTGGGTATATGGTCACGCGGGTAACTCCGGACATCGAATGCTACGGCGCTTATGCTTTGAACAAAGAAACCGGAAAGATCGAGACCATTTTAGCCAGGCAAACTTTAGTTGCCACAGGAGGTGCCGGACAGGTTTACCGGAATACTACCAACCCAATCATTGCCACCGGCGACGGAATGGCGATGGTTTATCGCGCCAAAGGCCGGATCGAAAATATGGAATTCGTGCAGTTTCATCCAACGGCGCTTTACAATCCAAAGGGTGAAAACCCGGATTTTCTGATCTCGGAAGCTGTCCGGGGATTTGGCGGTATTTTGAAAACAAAGGACGGAAAACCTTTTATGCAAAAATACGATCCCAGGGCTTCACTGGCTCCGCGAGATATTGTTGCCCGTGCTATCGACAACGAATTGAAAAAGCGAGGCGAGGAGTACGTTTGTCTCGATTGTTCTCACCTCGACAAGGAAGATTTTATCAACCATTTTCCGACGATCTATGAAAAGTGCATGAGCCTGGGTATCGACCCGATGAAAGATATGATCCCCGTTGTACCTGCCTGTCATTATATGTGCGGCGGTATCCGCGTTGACGAGTTCGGTCACAGCAGTATAAAAAACCTTTACGCCTGTGGGGAATGCACCAGCACCGGCCTTCACGGAGCCAATCGCCTGGCTTCCAACTCTTTGCTGGAAGCTATGGTTTTTGCTCACCGGATCTACCTTGATGTTTTGAATGAAATCGATAAAACCAAAATTAAAAATGGCATCCCGGAATGGAATGCGCGGGGTACGACCAAACCCAAAGAAATGGTTTTGATCACGCAAAGCTGGAAAGAGCTGAAAGAAATTATGAGCAGTTACGTTGGGATAGTCCGTTCAAATGTTCGATTGAAAAGGGCTTTTGACCGGCTTCATTTGCTTTACCGGGAAACGGAAGATATTTATAACAAAACCTCCATTTCGCCGCAATTGTGTGAATTGAGAAACCTGATCACCATCGGTTATTTGATTACGCGCTCAGCATCATTGCGCCGGGAGAGCAGGGGCCTGCATTTTACGACTGATTATCCGAAGAAGCAGGAATTCACTGACGTTTCGGTTTTGTAGCAGGATCAAAAACCAAAGAATCTTTCCAGCGCTTTCATAAACTCCTGCTTCCGTCCGGCAGATACACTGATGACGCTTTGGTCTTCCATGATTACGCACCCTCCTTTTCCTTTGGTGTATTTTTGCAACAAATTCAGGTTGATGGTAAATGAGCGGTGTACGCGAACAAACTGCTTCTCCGCCCTCAGTGAAATTTCCATGTCCCGGAGCGTTTTACACACCAGCACTTTTTTGTTGTTCAGAAAATGCAGCCAGGTATAATTTCCTTTGGCTTCCAGGCTGACGATCTCTTCTATTTTTTCAAAATTGATCCCCGACAATGTAGGCAGAGCGATCTTGCGCCCAGCCTGTTCTGTCGGTTTTCGGAGAATTTCAGGGCCGCCTGAATAAAACATCGGAATTCTTTTGGCGGCTTGTTCGGGTGTGGTTGTTTTTATGATTTTCATAATTGAAAATGACAGTTTGTTTTTGATCAAAAGAATATGTTTAAATATCCGGATGATTCCCTTTATTACAAACCCTGATTGCTTCTATTTGTCAGATTTCTGATTTGGAAAAGTTTTTATAGATTTGGTGCGATTTGTTAAGATTTTGTCTTTTAGTCAGTATATTTTCGGAATGCCAAAGACTCCTTCCAAAAAGTTATTCGATCTCATCAAATCTCTTTCGGGTTCCGAAAAGCGGTATTTCAAACTATTTGCTTCGAACAACAAGACAGACAAAACCAGCAAGTACATTTTGCTTTTCGAGTCAATTGATCAGCAGGAAAATTTTGATGATGAGCAGCTAAAAGAAATCGTTTATGCAGGTGAACCTATCCACAGCCGGAAATATTCTGAACTGAAAGCGTATCTCTATGACTTGATACTCAGAAGTTTGCATGGTTATGACGAAAAATCTTCGCTTAATTTTAAGATCAAGAGCCTGCTGCACAGCGTACAGGTTTTGTACAAACGTTCGCATTATGAAGATTGTAAAGAGATCTTGCACAAAGTAATTAACCTTGCCAATACTTCCGAGCGGTTTTCCATCTTGCTGGAAGCTTATGGCTGGGAGAAACAAATAGCATCTGCTCAAATGGATATCCATTACCTTGATTCGAATCTGAGCCGGATCGAAAAAGAAGAAATGGAATGCCTGGAAAAGATGAAAAATTTGTCTAATTACAAAACTATCTTTTTCAAAGTATTGGTTTCGGTAAGAAAAAATGCGCTGCTTCGAAGTGAAGAGCAAATCCATTTGTTAGACACGTTGATGGATAATCCTTTGCTGAAAAGTGTTGATCAGGCCAAATCACACATTGCCAGGATACTTTATCACCGCATTTACAGCCTATACTATTATGCCGTTTTGGATTATAAAAAATTCTATACTTCATGCAAAATGGCGATCAAGGAAATGGAATTGAAACCCGAATTGATCAAAGAAGATCCTTCCGATTACATTTCCGCGTTGAGCAATTATACCCTGAGTTGCGGATTGCTCGAAAAATACGAAGAGGTGCGAACTGGGTTACAGAAGTTCCTGAAAATCAAGCCTAAAACCCTCGACGATGAGTTGAAGCTCCACATGGAATATTACAGTAAATCATTTTCCCTTTACATTTTCACAGGAGAATTTGATCAGGGTAGATTATTGTTGGAAAAACATTTGGAAGAGCTGAAGAAATTCGGCGAAGGGTCGTTTCAGAGAAGCCGGTTTTTCTTCCAGTATTTTTACATTTATTTTGCTATCGGAGATTTCGACAAGGCTTTGTATTACCTTAACCAGTTGCTCAATTTGCCAAGAAGTATAGAAAGACAAGACTTGCAAAGCCTTGCCAGAATACTGAATCTCATTGTTCATTTCGAAATGGGCAATACCCTACTCCTTGAATATTTGCTTCGTTCGACTTATCGTTTTTTGAGAAAGCGCAACAGGATGTATGAATTTGAAAAGTGTGTGCTTGCATTTATAAAGAATTCAAATAAAATGCAATCAAACAGAGCGTTGAAAAACGGATTTATAAAATTGAAAAAGGATTTCGAAGAACTTTCGAAAATCCCTTCAGAAAAAGTAATGTTCCAGTATTTTGATTTTATATCCTGGCTGGAAAGCAAAATCAACAACGAGCCTTTTTCACAAGTTGTTAAAAGGAAATATGAAGAAAGACTTAGTACTTTGTAAAGTAAGTTTTTTGACATTTGATTTGCCATTTCGAACTCACCCC
>CAZKDA010000052.1:17242-24339 GCA_964551455.1 uncultured Saprospiraceae bacterium | reverse complement strand
TATTGAATTGATAAATATCTGACCATCGTCTAAGCCATAACAACTTATGTGTATGACATCAGGAGTGATTTCGATCAGATCATTTTGACCCAACTCAATCGAATTAATAGAAATACAATTGTTATTATCGGTAATTGTAACCGTATAAGTACCAGCTGGCAAATTGTCAATTGTGTTAGTATTATTTCCCGTATTCCAATTGAATTGATAGCCTGGTGTTCCTCCCAAAGCTTCAATAACTAAATAACCATCATTTCCACCAAAGCAACTTACAATCCCTTCCTCAACTAATGAAAGTAAAATAGGAGGAGGATCACTCAAAGTGAAAGTATCAGAAAAAGTACAACCATTGTTATCTGTAATGGTTAAACCATAGGTGCCTGCTATAATATTGGTTTGATTGGCATCAGTGCTTCCATTTGACCATTCATATTCATAGTTAGGAGTGCCGCTGATAACTTCTAAATCTATCATACCGGTAGCTTCACCAGAGCAAAGTATATTAGTAATGTCTGCTTCGGCCAATACCGGTTCATGCACCAAAACTTCTGCTGTAGCAGAATCCACACAATACGGGCTGGATACTAAAAGTTTTGCAGCATATAAACCAGGTAAATCATATAGATGGCTGGTGGCAGAATCATAGGAAATAGTCCCGTCTCCAAATCGCCATTCAAAACTGAGATTATTGCTTGAAACAATAGCTTCAAATTCAACATTAAAAGGTGCACAGCCAATATCATCAGATAGCACAATTAGAGGCTCCGGTGTTTGATGAATAGTAACAGATTGAGATGTAGTCCTAGAACACAAAGCATTTGTTGCTGTCAACTGAATAGTATATTCATTACCATCAAAATAAGTGACAGAAGGATTAGTCGCGGTGCTTGTCTGACCATTACCGAAATCCCACAAATAACTTTGTGCATTAGAAGATTGATTGATAATCGTTAATTGTGCTGGTGTGCACTCCTTGTCCAATAAATAACCAAATTCAGGAATAGGTTCGGCAAAAACATTTACAACTTGACTGACAGTATCTGTACAACCAATATTGTTAGTTACATATAATGTAACCGTGAAATTATCTGCTGCTTCAAAAGTATATTCGGGGATACAATCGGTCGAGGAATTACCATCCCCAAAGTCCCAATAACAAGTTACATTATTGGGTAAAGAAAAATTATTAAATGTAACAGGCGTACCCACGCAAATGGAATCGGTAACAGGACTGAAAGCCGCGACAGGGGGCGAACCAACAGTAATCATTACGGAATCAACATTTTCACAGCCATCTAATGACAATCCTATTAACTTGGCCCAATAGGAGCCGGGATTTGCGTAAGCATGTGTTGGATTGAGCAAGGAAGAAGAACTTCCATCACCAAAGTCCCATAGAAAATCTATTACATTTAAAGTATTTGACTGAAAAGAAATTAACTCGCCGGGACAATGAATTGATGGTGAGTTTAGTATATCAACAGATGGAAGCGGTAGGATTTCAACAGTCGTAAACACACTGTCAAATCCACAGCCAAAAGCTTTCAGGCTTACCGGATAAAAGTCTGGTTCATTATATGTATGACAAGGGTTTGGATTTGTAGTAGTATTACCATCTCCAAAATCAAATATTATGGGTGCACCGAATGTTGAAAAGCTTTCAAAACATATAGCTTCTCCTACACATGCACTGGTCGGATTAGTGTTAAAAAAAGCATTTACATCTGTGGGATTCACAAGAATGTCTTTTACTATGGTATCCGTTCCGCAATCATTATAGGCGATAAGCATTGCCGAGTAGATGGCAGGCAAGGTATCTGTAAAGTAAACCGCATAAGCTGGGTTAAAAGCTGTGGATGTAAGTCCATTTCCAAAATCCCAAAATACATTGGTTGGATCACCGTGTGAAGCATTTCCAAACCAAACTGTATCCCCAGAACAGTATGCATTTTGATTTGTACCAAAATTGGCAATTGGTTTAGGATGGACGGTGATGGTTTGGGAAACATTTTCTCCACCACAGCCATTTGCTACAGATAATGAAAGCGTGTAGGTTGTATCTGTTAGCCCTTGTTCCAACAAAATAGTTCCCGGATTATTTGCAGTGCTGATAAGTACATTATCAAGGTGCCATTCATAGGAAAGACCTTCTGTCGAACTGCTTGTATTTGTTATATCCACCTCCAATTCAGCACAGCCCTCTATTGGCGTTGCTGTAAATCCAAATGATGAAGGTGGAGACACTATTGTAATATCATGATTTATACTATCGCGACAACCTCCCGGCGTTTCTACTACTAATTCAATATTGTGATCGCCTACAGGTAAGGTAGTAAAAGGAGGAGGAGCGGATGTCTGTCCATTTATTCGCCACAAAACAGGGCTACCAATTGAATTATCAATCACATTTACTTCCTCCTCGAAACATGCGGTATCAGCCATAACGAAATCGGCTAAAGGTTGGTGAATTGTCACGGTTAAAGAATTATTCCCATCGCAACCAGATGATGAACTAATGTTATAGCTAACCAAGACTGTATCCAGGCCGGCAGTAATCATGTTCTGTACTATAAAGCTATCTGCTTGGATACAGGAGGGGCATTCCTGGCTAGACCAAATGCCACCGGAAGATGGTGACCCATTTACAATTGCCAGCAAAGGAAAAGAATCGTCCCATGAACAAATATCGTAGTTAGTTAGAACTACGTTTACTCCTTCTACCTCTATTGTAAGAGTTTCGCTGTCAGCACAATTGCCGATGCCTTTAGAATAGGTCACCGGAAAAATACCAGTGCTGACCGGATTAAACGACCAAACAGAATCGTTGACCTGGGTCAGATTACTACCGCTACATGTGCCGCCCCCCGGAGTAAACATCAACAAAATAGGATCAGAACCGGTACATAGCAATGTGTCAGATGGAGAAATAATAGAAACATCTTCAGCAGGTGTCACTTCAAAGGTATCTGTTTGTATTTGCATACCACATTCATTGTCAAGCATGCTTGATACATTGTATATGCCAATGCCTAAATCTATCGGGAAAATATTTGTAGCGTTACCATTTATAAAATAACTGGCATTGGGGTTAAAAGGACTGGGCGTATATTGGAGTGAAAGACAGGCATCAGGTTGGGCTGACAATTGAAGTGCGTCAGCAGATATTACATTAAAAATTAGAGTATCTATATCCGGTTCTCCACAAGCATTATTAACCGTAAGTAAAACACTATATACTCCTTCATTAAAAAAGACAATAGAGGGATCGGAAATAGTAGGATTATTTTGGCTGGGTGGGTCAACAATCCAATCGTAATTAACTGTTCCGGTCAAGGCATTCCAAAGATAAATACTTTCATTTAAACTAAAGGTGCTGCCATCCAAACTGATGGTATCACCCCCTACTCCCAAACAGACAATGAGAGTATCCGAATTCGGATCAATGACACCAGAAACAACCGCAGCATCTGCGGTAGCTGGCTGAATTACCTCAATTTCTTGAGTAAATATATCTGTGCCACAACTGTTACTTACTGTTAAGGATACTTCATAAACGCCTGGAACCAAATATGTATGGCTTGGGTTGGCAAGCGTTGAAGTAGTTCCATCTCCGAAATCCCATAAATAACTATCCTCAAAGCAAGAGGAGTTTTGAAATTGAATTAGGTCAGGAAGACAAACCGTATTCAAAACATTAAAAAGGGAACGGGGTTTCAATTCAATTTGGACGCTTGAAAGCTTCCAGTTACAACTTGTCATATTATTACCACAAGGTGGGCTGGTTACTATCAAATCAATTAATAAATCAACAACAGGACTAGTACAAGGAAGAGATTCATCATGATGATATGTAAAACTAACATGGCTCGTGTCATAAAGCAGTGTGTCAAAAAGAATTTGTAACGTTGAGTTGTCAATAAAATACCAATGAAAAGATTCAATATTATTAAGGGGGGTTGACCCTGCTCCACTTACTTGAAATGTCTCCCCTTCACAAACAATAAGACTGTCATTAACAAGGTTCCAGTTCGCTTCAATCGTATTACATGCATCACTTGTGCAAGAAGGAATTTGGCTGTTAACTAAAGAGCTTGAAGAGACAATAATTAGGAATATTAAGTAAATGCAACTTTGTATTTTTGGTAACTTCATTAAAGTTGATTTTTCAAAAACATGTTGTTTAAGTTTCGGAAAAATTATTCGTTTCATTTTTAGGAATTTAGAGACTTCAAATCAAGCCTATGGGTTTGTTTATTTTTTCTAGGGTGCCGGAGTAAAGGAAATTGAATATTTTAAGGGTATGTAAACTAAACTCTGGCTGGCTATTTTTTCATCAATTCACTTTCTATTTTGAGTAACCCTCAACAGTTATTACATCTCAATATTATTTGCTATATTTTCCTTGGGCGTATGAAGCCACAATACTACTACTTGGTGTTTTACAATTACGAGGAAAATCCCAGAAGTAAATACATTCCGGCAAGCCATTTTTAAAAACAATTTTCACCGATCCTATACTTCTACCATTAAAACCTGAATAAAAGTAATCTGCTTCAATTGTTGCAGGTCTTCCTTCTTCATCTTTGGATAATATTGAAACTTCAGTAATGCTTCCTTGAGTGTAGCGATTGAACATCCATGTTTTTGCCTGGTCAGAAACAAGGGCGTCTATCAATTTGTTAAAATCTTGTAAGCCTATAGGTCCACCTGATTTTTTCATGGTTGCATATTTACTACTTCCTTGCATGCGAATTGCTGGTTTGTTTAGGGCAAATAATTTAAGATTTTCTTCAAATCGCCTCAATGCCTCACTATCGCAAGAATTTATTTTGAATATACGAGCCATATCCATTTGTAATCCTTTAGCTTTATGGTTTAAATCAACAGAATTGCCCAAAGAGTTGGGGTCTGATATAATTTCAAAAGCATTACTCAGACTATTTCCGATGTAAAGTTTCTCAACCACAAGTTTAGCATTGTACAAATCAGGACGCGCATATAAGCCAGTCCAAACCCATTTCCATTCAACACAATACCTGCTAATTTCAACTCCATATCCATTCCTAGTAACTTCTTCTACTGCACATACCTGTTCCATAATCTTTACTTTATCGCTTGGTAAATAACCAGGGCATTGTTCGCCATAGGCTCTTAAATATTGTTCTAAAATCCCAAGGAAGAATACGTCTTCACGGCTTAATTCAATATTCTCAAAGTGCCCTCTGTATATATAATCGAAAAACTCAGCATTGTACAAACCATCGGTGTTTAGTTCCGATTCTTGAGCAAAAGTAATTGCTATAGAAAAAGTTGATAGCACTGCTATCAAAAATAAACCTAATCTTTTTGCGAAAAAACGTTTCATATTTCAAAAATTTAATTGTTTAAGCTAAAATTTCAATATCAACTGTACTGCTTCTTACAGAATCTGAGGACAAAATCCAAGAGTCGCCTGAACCCAGGCAATGAACCAATTTTCAGTTCCCAGAATCTTTCAACGCTCCGTTGCTCATCGCATCAGCGTAACATCCCCTGCCAACTGTTCTACCTTGCCATCGGCCATTACCACTTCCGCAAGCCATGTAAACACCGCCGGATTCATTGGTTTTCCATTTAGCCGACCATCCCAGCCGATATCCGGATCATTGGGCAGGAAATCATTTTTCAGGAAAACAAGCTCGCCCCAGCGGTCGAATACTCTCAGACTTCTGATAGCGGTCACGGCAGTGGGTTTTGTAAAAAGGGTGAATCCGTCATTGACGCCATCGCCGTTTGGCGAAAATGCATTCGGCGTATAAACTTTCAATGTCTTGTCCACGCGGAGGAAAATATTGTCTGAAATGACGCAATCGTTTTCATTCCAGGCAGTCAAAGTGTATTCAAAATCTTCAAGCGGGCGGCTGTAAGGACGAAGATAAAAGGGATCGTCAAGCCATAAAGGAGGCTGCCATTCAAAACTCTCTGGTGTGAAATTCATTTGCGGGTTTAACTGAACATCATCGCCAAGTTCAAGGGTGATGTCTTCACCAAGTTCCAAAAACAATTGCAAAGGCTGAGGAAATACGATGGAAGTATCATAAACACATCCGTTTTCATCTTCAAACGCTAAATACTGCTCGCCTGCCGGAAGTTCTTCAAACCAGGCCGGAATGTCAACCGGAGTTTCGTGATCCAATGACACAACTACATTCCCTGTTCCCCCACTCCATCCCGATACTTCTATCATTCCATCGTTTACATCAAAACATAAAGGCGGTTCGGAATACAATAGCGGTGTGATTGGTGGCGGTTGTAGGAGCGTAATTTGTTCTACTGCTTCGCATCCCAAAAAATCCGTGATCGTCACTGTGTAACTTCCAGCCGAAAGGGATTGAGCTATTGGGCCAAATGCCTGATTTGACCATGAAAAATTGAAAGGGGGAATACCTTCGGTTGCCTGTGCTTCTGCTGTGCCATCAGCCATTCCGAAACAAGAGACGGGAAAACCGTTGTAAGGTTGCGGAACGTGGATGCTCAATCCTGTTTTGTTTGTCTGGATTTCAACTTGATCGGGCAAACCAAACGGGCAATCATAACCGGCCTGTTCTGCATCGGTAAGGCCGATAACCATGCTCTGTAAGGCTGGAACGAGGAAACTGGTATCCTGAAAAACCGTATAAGGGCTTTGCAAAGCGGGAGTATTCCACCAAAGGGTTACCGGGCCGGATGAATTAACCATATTCAAATAAAGGATTGCGATGTCTCCTTCGCAAACCAGGGTATCTCCGGCAAGATAAACTGCGATTAAGGGTATTTCATCAATGCTGGCGGCATCTGTTCCGGTACAGCCATTGTTGTCGGTTACGGTAACGGAATAGTCAGCCGCTCCACCTGATATTGTTGCCGATGTGCTGCCGTCTGACCATAGATATGCCGCAAAGCTCTGCGACAAAGACAACGCCGTCGTTTCGTTTTCACATACTAATGCTTCTCCTACAATCTCAGGTTCAGGTGGTGTATGCTCCGTCACTTCGATAATGCCCAGGTGTTCACATCCGTAAACATCCACAGCCGTCACTTCGTATTCCCCCGGAATTTCCAAATAAACAGAATCGCCA
>CAZKDA010000052.1:0-17142 GCA_964551455.1 uncultured Saprospiraceae bacterium | reverse complement strand
CCAATAAGTTTGCTACGCCGGGACAAATGGAAAGGTCGCCGGAAACGGAGGGTTCTGACAATGGAATTTGTGAAATTTCAATAAAATCCGATCCGGTGCATCCGTTGGCATCCGTGACCGTTACGGAATAGTTTGCAGCAGTTGCATCGATGCCAGGTGTTTCGCTGCCATCCGACCAGAGGTAGATTACAAAATCATCTGATAGCGATAAAACCGTCGTTCCATTTTCACAAACAAATGTGTCCCCTTCGATCTCCGGTGCGGGCGGGATGTGTTCCGTCACTTCAACAAATCCAGGGTGTTCACATCCGTAAGTATCCACAGCCGTCACTTCGTATTCCCCCGGAATTTCCAAATAAACAGAATCGCCACTCATGCCATTCGACCATTGAATGTCGATGAAATCTCCTTCGACCACCAATAAGTTTGCTACGCCGGGACAAATGGAAAGGTCGCCGGAAACGGAGGGTTCAATTGTTGGGATTTGTGCAATTTCAATAGAGTCCATCGCAGTACACCCGAATTGGTTTTCAACAATGACTGTGTAAATTCCAGGCTCGGAAACTGATATTGCATTTTCAAAAAGGGTATCGTCATGTTCCCACCAAATAATTGGTTCATCAGTATTGGCGGTCAACACAACAGAATCACCTGTACAGAAAACATTATCTCCGCCAAGAGCGACGGATGGCAGTACCTGAGCAGGAGGCACCGCAATGCTCCTTTCAATCTCGCAGGAATCGAACCGGATCAGGGCATGATAAACTACTGTATCGCCAACGGGATTGGGAATCTGGAGTATCCTGGAATTTGAAAGTACATCACCGTTGTCATTTGTCCACGTATATTCTGCCAGGATGCTGTCCACTGAAAGTGTTACGGAGTTGTCACAATGATAAACGGATTCGATTTCATCCTGGTAATGATGGACAGCAAACTGGTTGCCCGCACTGCTCAGGCAGCCGTCTGCCACCCGGAAGCAATAGTTGCCTTGCGGAATACCTTGTAAAGTCACGGTCGAGTCTGTCGTTGTAGTTGTGTTCAGCACATCAAGCAAATTGTCGCAATCTACTTCCATAAGCTGAAAGGGAGGTAGCCCGCCTGAAATATTCAATTCCAGGTCGAGCGTATTTTCGCCGTCGCAAAGAATATTCCGGGCAGTACTTAATGCAAGTGGAACCGACTCCGGAACGATGACCGTAGCCGTATCTATCGCACAAATCCCGCGGAACAAGGTCATGTAAATAGTATGCTCTCCGGGAGTTACATTGTGAAAAGTATGAGAAAGACCAGTTCCAGACTCGCTACCGTTAAAGATATTCAGGAAATACCTACCTGTTAGGTAATTCCCCCAGAAATAGTCGAATCCGACAGAATCTCCCCATGCTTGCCAGTGAATTAAATTCTCAGTACCTGAAACGTTGATCGAACCTCCGCCCGGACATACGCCGGTCACTTCTGTCTCCAGATTGTATTCAGGTGTCGGAAGAAAGATCGAATCCGGTTCGCCACAATACCTGAATGGCTCGATGGTGTAATGGCCGGGAGGCACTTCTACCCGATAACGCCGACAAAATGAATCCAGGTCGTCGTCGTCAAGTATTTGGAATACACCATCTCCCCGAATAATCAGCTCACCATTTCTTCCTGTAATAAAAAGCCTGTACATGACCACGCATTGATCGTTGACTTTTTTTGTAAAAACTTCGGGAGTAAAAGTGATCGGAAATGGCTGCGGCAACCCGACGGTGGCAGTAGCTTCAAAGTTTCCACAATCAGGCACTTCTGCATGTATGGTATAATCTCCTGGCGGTAAATCTGAAAAAGAGCCGGTTTCATTGGAGTCCACAAGTACGCCCATGTCGTCAAACAGGAAATAAAAAGCGCTGTCATAGACAATCTGCCGGTCTGAATAAGTGCCATTGTCACAATAAAACCGGTCAACGAGCTTTACATGGATTGAGTCGCAATAACTCTCTACGCCGAGTGTCAAAACATCAGAACAGACGATATGATCGCCGCAATTGTTCACAAAGGACAATTCCCATTCTCCGGGTTGATTGCCGCTGAGGGTGGCCGTTTCAGCATCTTCGCCAATTCCGAAAACCAGGGTCGTAGGATCCGGACAGGAAAGACACTCAACCGTCACTGGATGGGTTTTCGCATCAAAACCTGATTGACAATGCCCAGAAAGGGGAGAAATAACCAACGTATCGTCGATGCAGGAAGTCGCCTCCAGGGTAAAACCCGGGCTTGGACGATAATGATATTCCGGAGAATTCGTCATATCGCCACAATTGTCTGTAATAACAAATGCATAATAAGCAGCATTCACCGGAAGCCCCGTAAATGAGCCGGTAGAGGAAGTAAAAGTACCGGAAGGTGTCGTACAGGTGACGGTAAAGGGCGGGATGGCAAATACCTGTACTTCGGCAGTTCCGTCTGCAAAGTTTGGACAAATATGAATGAAGTTGGGATCCGGCTCATAGGTTCTGGTTCTTTCCAGGCAACCGTCGGTAACGGTAATTTTGGCATTGCAACCAAACTGACTGGCAGGAAATACGTTGGTATCGCTCTCGAAGTAACCGGCGTCGGAATCCAGCGAATATTGATAGGTTGCGTTGGGCAAGCCACCCAATACCGTTATTTGCAGTTCGGAGGCGGTAAGCTGTAGATTGAAATTGAAATAGGTATCACTCAACTGGCATTGATTTATATTGGTATTCCCGCAGGCATCCTGCACTTGTACCGTGTATCCCTGGCCTGGTTCCAAATCCTCGAATACCGGGCTATCAGGCGGATCGTTTACAACAAAAGGGCCGGCTGGGCCATTTTCCGAAATACTATAAGTAAAAGGCGCCGTTCCATGATCAACCGAAGCCGTAATGGTGCATCCTGAACAGTCGATGGTCAATTGAGGATTTTCATAATCACCATTTATTATAAAAGTTTCCTGAACTGTCGTTTGACCGTCCGATACGGTCAAATTATATGCTTCGTCGCAGGGTGGAAGCAATGTGATAATGAAATTACCCGGTAGTGAATTGACGCTTTGCGGCGGGCTACAGGGGCTGTACAGTTGATAGTCATAAACGCCTGATCCACCGGAAACAAACACCTCAACACTTCCATTCGATTCACAAGTCGCGTCAATCGGGATCAACTGGTCTATGGTAAGTTGGGCAAAACCTGAAAATGTGAATAAACAAAGTACGGCAGTTTTTACTGCTCCTTTCATCCAATTCGACGGTTTGGGGAGATATAAAGTATTCATTTTTTGAGAAGTTTGAGCTGGGTGTTCTGTTTGTTGAGCTGTTTTTTGCAAAAAAAAGATTCTACACGCAGTACTGAGAAAAAAACCGGACCCCAGCCTCCTGCCGAAGCCCGGCTTCTCGACCTTATTCAATCTTTACTATCGTTTTTTGTATCAATATTTCATGGCTACCACCATCCATGATCGAAATGAAATAAATTCCGTTTTCAATCTCATTGGTAGGTATTTCGACGGTTCCATGCAGCGCTATCCGGGAAGTTTGAACAAGCCTTCCCAATTGGTCGTAAATGGCATACCGCGCTTCGATATTGCAATCGCAGGAAATCAGCAGTTTGTCATTAAAAGGATTAGGGTAAATGGTTACTTCAAGACCCTGGCTGGTTTCAACTATGCCCGTAATGATCACCTGGTAACAATCGGAAGTTTCTACACAGCCGTCTTTTGTGATCTCAACGGCATAGTTGCCGGACACTGATGGCGTAAAACTTTGTTCCGTTGCTCCGGGAATGATGGCATTGCCATTGTCGCAATCCAGCCATTGATAGGCTGCTTCGGTTTCATTTGCCATGAGTACACTATCCATCTCTGTTACGGAAATATCGATTTGAATAACCTCGACCATCGTCGTTATGATACTGTCGCAGTCATCCACAGTTTGGAGATAACTTATGTACGTGGTATCCGATACGATATCGGTAATCATTGTCCCGTCGGGGAAGGTGTAGCTCCCACCGCTACATATTATCGCGGATGTATCAATGTCGTATTCCGGTGAAATGGTAATTATCGTCGTAATGATACTGTCGCAACCATCTACAGTTTGGAGATAACTTATGTGCGTGGTATCTGATGTAATATCGGTGATCACCGTACTGTCGGGAAAGATGTAGCTATCACCGCTGCATACCGCCGTGGAATCTTCAATAAAGTATTCCGGTGAAATGGTAATTATAAACGTAATCGTACTGTCGCAGCCATCCACGGTTGGGAATGAAATTGTATGCGTAGTATCTGATGTAATATCAGAGATCACCATTCCGTCAGGAAATGTGTAGCTCTCGCCGCTGCATACCATCACAGATTCTGTAACATGATATGCGGGAAATATCCCGAAAGTGAAAGTTCCTCCCACTCCTGAAATCAAGCATTCCGAAGTTGAAATCTCATAACTGATAACCAAAGGATCGCTGGCATCATCCGGGATCGGGAAATCGAAATTTTCTCCCTGTGTCACCAGGTCATCGTATTCCCCGTCGTTATCCAGATCCCAGTGATAAGTCGCCTGTGGTTGATCCGGGCTTGAATATTCGAAAGTGATCGTGTCGCCCTGGCAGTAGCTGCTGGTGGCGGTGGAATAGGTTCCGGTGACGACGCCCGTGCAGACTTTTTTACTGAAAGTATGGCTCCACAAACCGTTGCTGTCTTTGAAGCGAAAGAAGATGTCGGTCTCTCCGGGAGGCAGGTTGCCATAGGCTTCTATGGTGTCGAATACCTGGGTGATGCTTGTCATATTGGTCACGTCGATGGGGTATCCCTGATCGTAGTCGAGCATATCACCGATGAAATATTCGCCTTTTACGATGACAATGACTTCGTGGTGTTTCACCCAAACGGGGAAATTCATGGTATGGCTCCAAAGGCCGTTGCTGTCTTTGAACCGCACAAACATCCTGTGCAGGCCGTCGGGTAAGTCTGCGATTTTGTTGTCCAGGTCTAAGTCTGCCATGGTCATAACTCCGGGGTTATTGACATCGATGGAAAACCCTTGTCCATAATCAAGAAATTCATCATCAAAAAAGTATTCTCCTGCAACGATGACAATGACTTGGTGGTGTTTCACCCAGACGGGGAAATTCATGGTATGGCTCCACAGGCCGTTGCTGTCTTTGAACCGCACAAACAACCTGTGCAAGCCGTCGGGTAAGGCTGTAATACGGTTGTCGAGGTTCAAATCCACCGATACATTATTGCCGGAAGGACTGACGGTAATCGGAAAGCCCTCTCCGTAGTCAGCAAATTGGTCATTGAAAAAATATTCTCCTGCAACGATATTTTGCCCCGGCACCGAAGACCAAAACCCCAACGCCAACATGATTATTAAAATTAACTTTTTCATCATTTTGGTTTTTAAAGGGTGATCTAATCGTTGGAACGTACACTAAAATTGACCTGGAGGGTGGAATCACCGTCGGATGTGATTTCACAATCGTAAATCACCGGCCAGGCGGGGAGGTTGGCTGGGGATACGGGGTTGTTGTTGTAGTAGGGGTCTGGACCATTGTAGGCGCCATATCCCGACATGTCGTCATTAGGATCATCAAAAGTCCAGTTGTCTTGCTCGAAGTCGAAGTTGCCGGAATACGGGTTAAAAATATTGCCATTAGTATTCAAATAACAATCATTGAAAGTACTAAGATTGTTATTTTCAACTAAAATATTCAGTGGAACACAATCTATGGATCCTACATAGTTGTAACTAATAACGCATCCTTCAATTTGAATTTCAGATGTCTCCTTAAACGTGTTATTTCGAACTGCGCTCAGGTTGATTTCAGTTGAAGGATGCATAGCAATATCACCCAGAATCAGATTATTTACAATGTTTAGATTGTTTATGGTTGAATTAATACCACTAGTTATGTTCCCCCAAATAATATTGCGGGTAATAAATATATCAGAGGAGAGATTATTATTGGGGAATTGAATTCTTCCACCTATTCTGTTTCTTGTAATTACAATATCGGATGCATTTATAATGTTAATTGCGCCGCTGGAAACTGAAAAGCTTAGCCCAGTTATTACAGTCCCTGAAGCGGCTGCACCACTAATGGTTATAGGTGAAAGGCCTCCAATGGATGCAGGTAATTGGCAGCACAACGTAGGTTGTAAATCTTCATCACTTAAAAAATATCCAGGCCCGATGATTATCAGTTTTTTATTTATAATAATATCGCCATCATAATCACCGGATCTTCCTTCAACATATATAGTATCACCGGATGCCACCATTGGGCTTTCCACAGCGGCTTTTAATTCATTGAAATGGACTTGAGTAAGCAGCAATGCTGGATTCACCCGCCATTTTTTAGCGGAGGCTGAAAAGTTTATTCCAATGAGGAGGATAAGGATCAGAAAATTTATTTTGTTTTTCATGATAAAAGAGGATTTAAAAAAATTAAAAAATACTTTGTAATACTGCTTAAGAAACCGGTGTAATGTAATAAATTGATACCAGCCTATCTCGATATCACATACCTCGCTCCCACAGCGCCATGACCACCGCCGAAGCCGCTGACATAGCTATTGATAAAAATGGTAGGCACCCAATCGACAAAAACATTGAGCGGTATATTGTCGAAGGTGTAGTTCAAACCGATGTACCCCTGGATGCCGAAGGTGGTTGAGGCATATTGTTGCGAGAAATATTCGCCGTAATTCCAGAAATAGACCGAAGCGCCGCCGCCGAAATAATATTCCAGGCCATCAGTGATTGGAATGGGTTTGTGATATTGATATGCGCCGCCGACTACCCAATAGCGATAGCGGGAAGCGTTGTTGAAAACACTGTAGCCGTATCCGTAGCTTCGTGTTCCGGCGAAGACCTCCACGGCGCTGGGTTCGCTCAGGAAGTGTTTGTATGTAACCGACACCGGATATCCCAGTCTGAGGCCGATGGCGTTATTAAAAGATTGGGCTTCAGCATTCGTGGCGCAAATTGCAATGAAAAGCAGCGCAATTAAAATTGTTTTTTTCATGATTTGGATAATTTGGCGTCCCTTGCGTTTATCCCGAAGCAAAAGGACGGGTTAAAAAAAATAGTGGTTAGTGATTAGTGGTTAGTGGTTTCCCGATTTCATCCTCCGTTCACAGTTCACCGTTTACCGTTTACTTCCCTCCGTACTCACTCTCCAAACTCAAACTGCCCTTTCTGGTGTCTGATGTCTATCGTCTATCGTCTATCATCTCACAATCTATTTTCACTTCAAAGCCAGAGTCATGGCATCGGTATCCTCGTCGAACTGTACGACCTCCAGTTGGATATTGCTTTTTTCCACAAGATCGATCAACAGGGATTCCAGGTCGGCAGTATAATCCAGCATTAACAGGCCTTTATTACCATTGAGCTTTTTTTCTACATTTTTTACATAAGAGAGGTCTTCGCAGAATGTGGCGATGTTCATCAAGGATTTGAAATCGGTATTGGTGACGGTGATAGTCACAGAGTTCATTTTAGGCGGCGGCTCGTTGTAAACAACTCCCGGCAGCGCATTTTTTTGCTTTGCGATCAGCGCAACAGCTTCGAGGATAGTTTCTTCGATCGCGTCCTCCATGGCTTTGCTTTTATAAAATGCTCCTCCTACCGGAATAGGTAGCAAACCGCCCCCTAGTGCGCCTACTTTGGTGACTTTTCGTTCGAGGGATTTGGACAAGAGTATCTCGCCGGTCGTAGCATTGATGACTTTGATGATCATGCCTACATGCGCGTCAGTTTTGCCAATGGCTCCTACGCCGATTGACCTGCCTAAACGACCGGCTACAATGCCGCCCACCCCGCCGGTTTTTTCCTGGAATTCCGTAATGTTCCCCATGACGAGGAGTTGGGCGCCGGTGAGCTTATTGGCCTGCGCGGCTGTAGTAGGATCGACGCCTCGAAGCTCTTGTTCCTGGTATATCTTGTTGAGCCGTTCGCGCTCTACCACCCTAAAACAATTGCACTCCACAAGCGCATTCGACAACATATCGCTCATTCCTCTGCCTATACCACGGGCGCCGGAGGCCGTCACATTAAAATCAACTACTCCCAGAATAGAGCGCTCTGCGTAAGGAAGATCATCGCAAACGACCAGCGATTGTTCTACTTTAGCCTGCGGGCTATCTGCTTTTTTGTTGTTTTTTTGAGCAAAAACATCGGCGTTGAAAATTGTAAAAATTGTGAAAATGAATACGAACTTTTTCATGACAGTTGTTTTTTGTTTTTTTCCTTTCGTCGGCATAAAACCCAATGACAAGGAAGTTTATAAAAATGATTTTCACCATTGAGTACCGATTCCAGATTTTGAGGTACCCAATGGCTGTATTTTTTTTAAAATCTCAGAACTATTTTGTTTTAGCTTTTCCCTGGCAAAATCAATTTCGTCGTCCGGTGAACGGGGATCACTACATTAAGCCACAGCCGGTATTTTGGCTGTAACGAATGGCGGATGCAAATTTTCAAGCTTTAAGAGCTTGTCGGGAACATCTATGGTTTAGAAGTTTGAAAGGATTATTTGGCGTTTGTGTATGGTATAAAATCCGCTTTCCTTATACAAAGTTGATTAAAAGAAAAATGCCGATCAGGGTATTTTTACGCGGAAAGTCCAAAGGTTTACACAGTATGTTAGTCCATACACGCATTGTTTTTCCAGTTTATCTTTTTGGAATTCAGCGTTTTAGTTTCATTATGAAAAATCCTTAAAATCCAATCAGATGGAAAAAAGTGGATTGTAACAACTTGCCGAAATTCTTAATTTAGCTGCGCGAAATGGTCATTTTGGATTTATTTGAGGAAAAAAATGGAGCGGCTTGTGGAAGCCGCTCCTTGTTTTGCACTGGAATGGAATGATCAATCAAGATATATCCATCCGGTAAATGTGCCTCCGGTATCCTTGGTCACCCGTACAGAGTAAGCTCCGCTGCCCAACGAACTGAGATCAGTTGAGCATGATGGAAGCCCGCATCCCTCAATATCCAGAACAGGTTGTGCAGTTGAGCAGAAAACTTCGATCCTGGTAATGGTTTCTGACGGATTACCGGTATCGGTTTTCATGATTACATCTTCCATGATAATGGAGTAGAAAAAATGCGCACCTGATTGTGGAACATTGTTGCGCGTCGCTGTGGGTGACTCAAAGCTACCAAGGCACGAGAGCGCTGCAAAGGCAGCAATTAAAAGAGTTTTCATAGCTAAATTTTGTTTTAGTTTTAGTGAATAAAAACCCTCAGACAGTTAACTAAAAGAGGTAGTTAATAATTGAATTCACCCTTTAGTACCGCAACCCTGAATGAAGTACCCAAAACCAGTTAAAAAAAGTGATTATTCAGTAATATTATGTTACAACCCGAAAAGTAAAATTTTACCTTTTTTCCATGTCAAGGAGAAAATAAGCTCATTCAAACCGCAAAACTCGTGACTCCTATGGCGTTAACACCACAGAAGTTCTTGATTTTTCTCTTTCTGTGTCATTCTGTGCTTTCAGTGAGAAAAAGAAAAAAAATACCGGAACGAAACTCAGACTAAATGAAAATATCCTATTTCCTCCTTCCTGCTGTATATCTGTGCTTTTGCACCTGCGCTTCTAAAAGCAGGCTGGCCGAAATCAATGTAGCGAAGCAATATCTCGACAGTGCCCGGATATCTTTAGATTCTGTGAAGTATGACCAATCATTGGTTTTCGGAGAAAAGGCTTTAAATATTTTAAAACAAAACCAGAAGGCGGAAGATACTTTAACCGCTTTGGCTTATTTCCAGTTGGGGGAAATCTTGACTAAAAAAGCAAAGTACCAAGATGCTATCGAAAATCACCGGAAGGCGCTCCGCATCCATCAGGCTGCATTTGAAAATGAACATCCCGATGTCGCCGGCGATCTACACAAAATCGGACTGAATTTTTACTATTTAGCCGAATACGACTCGGCCATGGTGTATTACCAGAAAGCGCTGGATATGCGGCTGGAATTATTTGGTCAGGCGCATCGGGATGTAGCCACAAGCTATACTGATATTGGGGCTATATATCACCAGCAAGGCAATTACGACCTGGCTTCCAAATATATTCAGGATGGGTTTGACATCCGGAAAAAAGTGTTGGAACCCAACCACCTCGATATGGCATATTCGTACTATTGGTCGGGGCAAGTGAACGAAAAACTGGACAAACTCGATGAAGCCATCGCTGCAATAAATATGGCTGTGGACATTATGAAAGCAAATGTTAAAGCAGATCACCCGAATTTGGTGTCTTTTTATAGTTATTTGAGCGCCTTGTACCATAAAAGCGGTGAATTTGAAAATGCTTTAAACTATCTTCAAAAATCTACACGAATAATTGAAGAGAAATCAAAAGCTGATCAAATGAATTATGGATTAAGCTATAACAATATCGGAACGATTTACTTACACAGAGCCGAATATAAAAATGCCTTGACCTATTATGAGCGGGCAAAAGATTTTTATGAGAAAACTTTTGGAAGGGAAAACACCAAAACGGCATTTACTTATTATAGCCTTGGGAATGTCAATTTTTATTTGGCAAATCACGAGGAAGCAATAGATTACCTTCTCAGGGCATTGGACATTTATGAACAAAAACTTTCAACAAATCGCCATACCATTCTTGCAATCCATCAAAGCATTGGAATGGTGTATTACTTTAAAGGACGATATGACCAGGCCATCCCGCATTTTCAATCCGAACTTGAGATAAGTTTGGAAACATTCGGCGAAATGAATTCAAATACGCAAATGGCTTTTAACAACATCGGTGTTTGCCACCTTAGTAATAGAGAATTTGACATAGCCCTGGGATGTTTCCAACAAGCGCTATTTATTAGTTCAAACATCTTTCCGGAGGATCATACTACCGTAGCGAGAGGTTATGCAAATATTGGTAATGTTTACCTGGAAATGAATGAATTTGAAAAAGCTCGCCAAAATACTTCAAAGGCTGAAGCCATTTTTTTGAAACACCCTGATTCATATAAAAATGAGCTTTCCACTCTCTACGGTAATCTTGGCAATATATTTAGCGGATTAAACAAACCTGATTCAGCTCTCCTTTTTCTCCACCAAGGCCTGAATATCGATACTTTGCTTTATGGTTATGAACATCCGAAAATCGCATTTTCATTGAGCAGTATCGCAGCGTTTTATGAAAAAGAAAAAAAATACGATCTGGCTTTACAATATTTTGAGGAAGCATTAAGGATCATGGTTCAATTTTATGGCAATGACCATGTAGATGTTGCCATCCTGAAATACAATATCGGACTTTGCCACGCTCACAAAAGTCAAAACCGGCTGGCTATTGAATATTTCCGGCAAGCATTAAAAATCGAACGGGATATATTGGGGCCGGGGCATCCTTCCTTGTCAAAAAACTATTTTCGAATCGGTTATATTTTGCATAAGGAAAACCGTGATTCAGCAGCAACCAAATATTTCGACTCTACCCTGGTATGCCTGGCAAACATCGGGAAGTACTACTCTACTGCTTCAACCAAAGGCATCCATTTTTCAAATACCCATTTTATCTATGAAAAAATGATCGCTGCCAAAACTGCCACGGCAAATGGACGCATAGCTGCTTTCTCCATTTCCGAAAAAGCCAAAAGCAATGCACTGCTGGAAGCTATTCATGCTTCTCGTGCAAAACATTTCACAGGTATTCCGGATTCTGAGGTGGAAAAAGAGGATAGTTTACAACAGGATATCGCTTATTATGATAAGCGACGACAGGAAATGCTCGACCAGGGTTTTGGCGAAATGGATACGGTTGTTCTGCAACTCGATAGCAAATTATTCAAACTCAATCAACAACTCGATACTTTATTTTCAAAACTGGAAAATGAACACCCGGCCTATTACCAGGCCAAATACGACTTCTCCACGGTAGATCTGAATTACGTTCAAAATGAATTATTAGACCAGGATCAATCCCTCCTCGAATACTTCGTCGGCGACAGCAGTATTTTTATTTTTCTGGTTCAAAAGGACCACTACGAAGTCCACGAGATCAAGCGCGATTTTCCGCTGAAAGACTGGGTCGAAGATATGACCAAAAAGGGCATTTACGGGCATTATGCTCCTCAAAAAAATGAACGAATAACCAAAAGCGATGCGAACTTCAACTATACCAACGCTGCACTCCAGCTTTATAAAAAACTGATCGCTCCCGTAGCCGGCAGGCTGACTCAAAACCTCATTATCATTCCTGACGGTATTTTGGGTTATATACCTTTTGAAGCATTACTTACCGAAACTCCTGAAAAACCAGGGGCATTTAAAGGTTATTCCTTTTTGATCAAAAAACACCAGATCAGCTATTGCTATTCAGCAACCTTGCTCAAAGAGATGCGGCATAAGCAACATCGGCAACAACCCTCCGGCCAGCTTTTGGCTATGGCTCCCTTCTTTCGGGACGACGTTGAAGAATTGGCTTTTCATACCGATACCACTCAACTATTAGCAAGCCTCCGCTTGCGGGATTCATTGAAAGTATTACCTGCCAGCGGCGAAGAAGTGGCCAGGGTAAATAATTTAGTAAGTGGCATTTCCTTTTATGGCGATGATGCATCGATCGTTGTTTTTCAACAAAAAGCGAGTGATCACCGAATCCTTCACCTTTCAACCCACGGAAAAGCGGACGACCGCGTTGGCGATTACGCTTACCTGGCGTTTGGCAAGGCTGACGAAAAAGGAACTTTCGATAAGCTATACGCCCGCGACCTCTACAATTATTCGCTGAACGCTGATATGGTCGTGCTTTCCGCCTGCGAAACAGGAATCGGTAAACTACAAAAAGGCGAAGGCATCATCAGCCTCGCCCGCGCCTTCGCCTACGCCGGCGCCAAGAGCATCTTCACGACGCTGTGGCAGGTCAGCGATGAAAACACCAAAGATATTTTCGTGGATTTTTACAAATACCTGAAAGCCGGAAAATCTAAAGACGAGGCGCTGCGACTGGCAAAGCTGGATTACCTGGAAAAACACGCCGGCAGAGGCGATGGCACCCACCCGTTCTTTTGGGCGGGGCTGATCGGGATCGGGGATATGAGTCCGCTGACGGATTAACGATTGATCTTTTCCAGGGCAGCTTTCAGATCAATAGCGCTTTGCTGGTAGCTGTGCAAATCATCGCTGATGATCTTTTGCAGCAAATCGTCTGCCTGCGATTTTTTGCTGGTGTAATCTCCAATCAGCGAAAGCAACCGGTACCATTCAAATTCACCTTTGCTGTATTGGTTGTCCTCTGCAAGGGATTCGAAAAGCCGGGCAGACCGGTTGAATTGCCGGTTTTGAAAATACGCATGAGCCAGGTATTCCCGTGCAATTTCATACTCTGTAGGGTGCGAAGTTTTGCTGATCTTATTGAATTCGCGGATGGCAGTTTCCAACTGGCCATTGGCAAAGGCTTCCAGGCCGGGAGCCAGTATGCTTTCTTTATCATCGGAGCGATCACCCCGCAATAGTTTTTCATCTTTGGAATATGAAGTTTCAGCTAATGCGATAAAATCATTTTTCCTTTCAGCCAGCCGCTCTTTTTCAATCTCCGCCAAAGGAATATTCTTTTTTTCCGGTTCTTCCGGTTTGGGCGGTTCTTCCGGTTGTACAGCGGGAGTGTTGTCATTGGTTTCAGGCTTTTGCGTTTCTTCAACAGGGTTTGGTTGCCCAGGAGCGGGATCATTCTTTTTTGTAAACAAAAAATAGATAGCTGCCAGGATTGCAACTATCAGCAGGCTTATTCCCAAAAACCGCTTGAAATTTCCGCCCTTTTTATTGTTTCCTTTTGAAATATGTATTTTGTCCCATTCTCTTATTTTTTCGCGCAGATCCTGCTCCACCAGTTGTTCCATTCCTTCCTCTTCGAAGCGCTGCATTTCCACCATTTCGGCTAGTTCCGGGTTGTTTTCGATTTCTTTTTCAAAGGCAGCAGCCTCATCGGGCGGGAGTTTCCCTTTGATATAATTTTCTATTTTGTAAAAAAGTAAATATTCCTGTTCCATATTAGTCAATTAAATCCTTCCATTCCGGATGTTGGTTTAAAAAATCGCGAAAACGCATGCGGCACCGGTAAATTTCCTTTTTTGCCATTGCTGGGCTGCTGAGACCGCTTTGTTGCGCAATTTCTTCCAAACTGTACTCCAACTGTCGGAGTAGAAGGATTTTTTTGCAACGGTCTCCAATATTTCCAAGCGCTTTAGCTAAATACGTCTTTTTCTCCTGGCTGATATAACTGTCTTCCACACTGTTTTCCGTCAAGTCATGCTGCTCCGGGTTAAATTCATCTAACGGTTTACGACCCCGCAACAGCTTATACCACTGAAACTTGACAATAGACAGAAAATAAGTTTTTAGTGAGCTTTTCCCTTCAAACTTTCCCTGCCGGATATTTTTATCTAAGCCAATCAATGCAAGATGTGCAACCTCTTCGCCGTCATATTCATTTCCACCTTTCTTTTTTACAAAACTGATCGCTATACCGCGCCAATCCAGCTTGTAAAAAATGTGTTCAATAGCCTTTTCACGAGAGTTATCTCCCGCTTTTATGGCCTTGCTGATTTCTTCGTCTGTCCAATTCATATCGTAGTACCTGAATTTATTTGAAAGGTACCCAAGTTTGAGAAATTATTAAAATGTTTCTTTAACGCACACTTCTATTTACTCCTCAATCCCGTATATTCGCAGCTTGAAATCGAGCTTTCGGGCTTCTTGCTTCAAAAGGATCGCACGAAAGAATTTTAAAAAAAAACTTAGTGATTCTATGTGCTCATTAGTGCCTCAGTGGTGAAAAATAAAAACCACAAAGGCACAAAGTACACTAAGGAGCACCAAGCCGGGATACAATCCAAAAAATGACGACAACTAAACGTGTGACGCCAACGGCATTACGATACACCGTAACTTCTGCTTTGCCTTATGCCAATGGTGCGCTGCACCTGGGGCACCTTGCCGGCGCTTACCTCCCGGCGGATATCTACGTCCGCTACCTCCGGCTGCTGGGCAAGGATGTGGTTTTTGTCTGCGGTTCCGACGAGCATGGCGCGGCCATCACCATCCGCGCAAAAAAGGAAGGGCTTTCGCCAAAAGCCATTATTGATAAATATCACGAGTTGAATAATGCCACCTTTGAAAAACTGGGTATCTCTTTCGACATCTATCACCGCACCAGCGCTGATTTACACCATAAAACCGCTCAGGATTTTTTTAAAGCTTTGTACGAAACCAGTCCCGCTCTTTCGAGCGGGGAAGGCGGTGAATTCGAGGAACGTACCAACGAGCAGTATTTCGATGAACAGTTTAACCAGTTTTTGGCAGATCGGTACATCACCGGCACTTGTCCAAAATGCGGCCACGACGAAGCCTACGGCGATCAATGCGAAAAATGCGGCTCCACGCTTTCTCCCACAGAATTGATCAACCCGAAATCCATCCTTAGCGGAAATACGCCCGTGCTCAAGCCTACCAAACACTGGTATTTTAAGCTGGATAAACACGCAGCATGGCTGCGCGAATGGATCAAAAACGGGAAGCTCGATGGCAAAAAGCATCACAACCCCAACGATTGGAAAAAACACGTAACCGGCCAATGCCTCTCCTGGCTCGACAGCGAAGAAGGCTTGCAGCCCCGTGCCATCACCCGCGACCTCGACTGGGGAATTCCCGTGCCGTTGGATGGAGCGGAGGGAAAGGTGTTGTACGTATGGTTCGACGCGCCGATCGGTTATATTTCGGCAACCAAACAATGGGCGGAAAATGCAGGTAAAAACTGGGAAGATTACTGGAAAAGCGAGGATACTCAATTGATCCATTTTATTGGAAAAGATAATATCGTTTTTCACTGCATTGTATTCCCGGCGATGCTGAAAGCACATGGCGGTTACAATCTTCCGGTGAATGTGCCGGCCAACCAGTTCCTCAATTTTGAAGGTAGGAAATTTTCAAAATCCAAAGGCTGGGGCATCGAGCAGCACGAATACCTCGAAGAATTCAAAGACTTTCCCAACAAGGAAGACGCCCTGCGTTATGCCCTGATCCGCAATATGCCCGAAAACCGCGACAGCGATTTTAAATGGGACGAGTTTGTCGATTTTCACGACAATGAACTGGTGGCCAATATCGGCAATTTTGTCAACCGGGTTTTGGTGCTGACCAATAACTATTTCAATGGCATCGTGCCGGATTTGAGTAGTGAAAATGGCCTTTTCAATACCGATCTGGCCGAAATGAAAAAACTGCTCGGAGAGTTGACTAATGAAATTGAACACTTTAATTTCAGAAATGCGATCCAGCAACTGAATGCCATCTCCTCGTTCGGAAATTTATATCTCCAGGATCAATCTCCCTGGAAACTGTGGAAAGAAGATCCCGGCAGCGCTGCTGTAAAGGATTGTATGTTCAATTGTTTGCAAATCGTTGCGACCCTGAGTGTGCTATGCGAACCATTTTTGCCTTTTACCTCGAAGAAGATCAGGCAGTTGCTAAATCTGAAACCTTTACAAAATGGCGATCTGCAAAACCTGATAGATAGTTTTGAACAAAATAAACCACTCATCGATTCCGGCCATAAAATTGGTGAACCGGAATTGCTTTTCGCAAAGATCAACGACCAAAAAGATAAATCCCGACTCATTATGATCGAAAAACAAAAAGAAAAACTACAGGCGATCCTCGACGCCGAGAAATCCGAAGAGCGCGACCCCCTCAAACCCCAGATAACCTACGAAGATTTTGATAAAATGGACATCCGCACAGGGACGATCCTCACCGCCGAAAAGGTAGAAAAAACGGATAAACTGCTGAAGCTGACCATTGACCTGGGTTTTGAAAAACGAACGGTGGTCTCCGGGATCGCCGAATACCACAAGCCAGAAGATATCATCGGCAAACAAGTGCTGCTGCTCGCCAACCTCGCTCCGCGAAAGCTTCGTGGCATCGAATCGCAGGGCATGATCCTGATGGCGCACAACGAAAAAGGGGAGTTGAGTTTTGTCAGCCCGCAGGATGGCTGGGGGAATGGGCATTTAGTTAGTTAGTTTGGTAATTTGTTGATTTGCTAATTTGGTAATTTGCTAATTTGGTATTTAATCAAATCCGCAAATCGACAAATCGA
>CAZKDA010000051.1:0-24912 GCA_964551455.1 uncultured Saprospiraceae bacterium | reverse complement strand
TTTTGGTGTAAATTTACATAAAATGTTATTCTTTAAACCCGTACAAGTCTAATAAAAAAAGGAGCAACCACCTAAGCGGTTACCCCTCACACTATGAAACACTATTTCTTTGATTTTCTTTTGTTTTTGAAGCCTTCGCTTCAAGAAAGCCTAAAATTAACAACTAATTACTTTTTACACAAATAATATTTAAAAAATTGAAAAACAGTTGTCAATTCATATTAGGATAAACGATAATAAATGATAAAGGTTCAAAAAAAATCGGCATTGAAAAAATATCAATTGAAGAACAATTTTACATTCCACCAGCCCTTATCGAAGATTGCCCGGTTTTTTTCGTAAAAAATAATTGCCGGTTCGTTCCAGTCGAGCACTTGCCATTTGACCATCGCCACATTTTTGCTGCGGGCTTCATCCAGAAAGGCTTCAAATAGCAATTGACCAATCCCTTTGCTGCGAAATGGTTTCGAAACGATAAAGTCTTCCAGGTACAGCATTTTACCCTTCCAGGTAGAGTAGGCCATATAGTACAAGGCCATACCAACGATCTGGCCGTCCATCTCGGCGACTTGCGCTTCAAAGACCTTGTCGCGGAATGCATGCCGGTAATCGTCGAGGGTGGCAGTTACCTCTCCGGCTGCTTTTTCATAAACGGCCAGTTCTTTCACCAGTTTGAAAATATCGGCGAGATCAGATTGCCGGGCTTTGCGGATAATGGGTTTCATGATTTTTTATTTTCAAAAAACAGGGTTATTCCAACCTCAGATTACTATGGAAACAAAGCACGGGAAAAAACCGTAAAAACCCTAAATATTTTTATTTGGCGGCTTGTAAAACTTGAAAATAGTCTTATCTTTGCAATCGCTTTTTAACAGGGGCGGTTATATTTTTTTTAAAATAAATGTCAAAACTCCTCAAAAACAAAGGATTAAGACCATTTTTTAAAAGTAAAATTAAGCTTAAAAATAAATATTAAAATATGCCTACTATTAACCAGCTTGTACGCAAAGGCAGAAAGAGAATTGTAATGGCGAGCAAAACCCGTGCTTTGGATTCTTGTCCGCAAAAGCGCGGCGTCTGTACGCGGGTATATACCACCACACCGAAGAAGCCTAATTCAGCTTTGCGTAAGGTTGCGAAAGTTCGCCTCACCAACGGATATGAAGTGATCGCATACATTCCGGGAGAAGGGCATAATCTGCAGGAACACTCCATTGTATTGATTAGAGGAGGTCGTGTGAAAGACCTGCCAGGAGTTCGCTACTCCATAGTTCGCGGAGCACTTGACACCGCAGGAGTTACCGACCGCCTGAAAAGCCGTTCCAAGTACGGCACCAAAAGGCCTAAGAAGTAAATTTTTATACACATTATATATATAGTATCAAAAAAGACAAAAAGCATAAACCTTATTAATAATGCGTAAAAGAAAACCTCCAGTCAGACTTATTGCAGCCGACCCAAGATACGGCGATCCGATGGTGACGCAATTCGTCAATAATTTGATGTTAAGAGGAAAAAAAGGAACAGCGTTCAACTTGTTCTACAAAGCAATGGACATTGTGAAAGAACGAACCGGCGAAGATGAACACGGCGTATGGAAAAAAGCCCTGAACAACGCTATGCCTCAGGTGGAAGTAAGAAGCAGGAGAATTGGTGGCGCTACTTTCCAGATACCTACCGAGATCAGAGCAAAGCGGAAGATATCCATTGCAATGAAATGGCTGATCCGTTTTTCAAAAGCCCGCAGCGGTAAAGGTATTTCAGACAAACTGGCAGCAGAACTGATCGCAGCCAGCAAAGGTGAAGGCGCAGCAGTGAAGCGAAAAGAGGAAGTCCATAAAATGGCAGAATCCAACCGCGCTTTCGCACATTTTAAAGTATAATTCAATAACTGTTTTTATAAAAACAACAAATTATTATCCCCTTTAGAAGTTAATCAGCTATTATGGCAAAAGATTTAAAATACACAAGGAATATTGGAATTGCAGCGCATATCGATGCCGGCAAAACGACCACTACCGAGCGTATCTTATTCTATACCGGAATAAGCCACAAAATCGGAGAGGTGCACGATGGAGCTGCCACAATGGACTGGATGGAACAGGAGCAGGAACGTGGTATTACCATTACCTCCGCCGCTACCAAAACTTCATGGAAATGGCTCGATAAAGATTATTCGATCAATATTATCGATACGCCCGGACACGTCGATTTTACCGTTGAAGTGGAGCGCTCGCTGCGCGTACTCGATGGTACTGTTGCGCTTTTCTGTGCAGTTTCAGGCGTAGAGCCTCAATCCGAGACCGTATGGCGCCAGGCAGATCGTTACAAAGTTCCTCGTATTGGTTTTGTCAATAAAATGGACCGTTCCGGCGCTGATTTTTTGAATGTCGTCAATGACGTTAAAGAAAAACTGGGCGCCAATGCCGTGCCGTTGCAAATACCCATCGGTGCAGAAGAAACATTCAGGGGAATTGTGGATCTTCTGACAGGGAAGGCGATGATCTGGAATGAAGATCAGGGGATGACTTTCGAGGAAATTCCTGTGCCAGACGATATGGTGGATACCGTAAAAGAATATCGCGAGAGCCTCGTAGAGAATATCGCCGAATACGATGATGCATTGATGGAAAAATTCTTCGATGACCCGGACTCCATTACGGTAGAAGAAATGCGTGCCGCCATCCGTGCTGCCGTTTTGGATATGAAGATCGTCCCCATGCTTTGCGGTTCGGCCTTTAAAAATAAAGGCGTTCAGGCATTGCTTGATTCCGTTTGTGCCTTTCTTCCTGCTCCCGTTGATATTGAAGCCATTAAAGGCATCAATCCAGATACAGAAAAGGAAGAACTTCGCAAACCCAGTATCAACGAACCTTTCGCAGCCCTTGCATTCAAGATCGCTACTGACCCCTTCGTGGGTCGTCTGTGCTTCTTCCGGGTTTATTCCGGTTCGCTGGATGCAGGTTCTTATGTTTTGAATACCCGTTCAAACAACAAAGAAAGAATCTCGAGAATTTACCAGATGCACGCCAATAAGCAAAACCCCATTGACCGGGTTGAAGCCGGAGACATTGCAGCCGGTGTAGGTTTTAAAGATATTCGCACCGGAGATACACTGTGTGCGCTTGATAAGCCTATCGTCCTGGAAAGTATGACTTTCCCAGATCCCGTGATTGGTGTGGCAATCGAGCCAAAAACTCAAAAAGACCTCGATAAACTGGGAATGGCGCTTTCAAAGCTCGCCGAAGAAGACCCAACCTTCCAGGTGAGATACGACGAAGATACCAACCAGACCATCATCAGCGGTATGGGTGAGTTGCACCTTGAGATCATCGTTGATCGTTTGAGGCGTGAGTTTAAGGTGGAATGTAATCAGGGTCAACCCCAGGTCAACTACAAAGAATCGCTGACACAATCTGTCGAGCACCGCGAAAGATTGAAAAAGCAATCCGGTGGCGCAGGTTTATTCGCAGATATGCAATTCGAACTCGGCCCTGCTGACGAAGAGTTCCTGCAAAGCGATGATTTCAAAAACGGAAAGAAAAAACTCCAATTCGTATGGGATATCACCGGCGGATCAATCGATAAAAATTACATCAAGCCGATCACCGATGGCTTTACGGCGATGATGGAAAACGGTATCCTCGCAGGATATTCCATCGACAGCATGAAAGTACGGGTATTTGATGGTTCTATGCACCCTGTCGATTCAAAGCCGATCGCTTTCGAGTTGTGTGCAAAAGAAGGATTCAGAGTTGCGGCTAAATTAGCCAAACCGGTATTGATGGAACCGATCATGAAGCTGGAAGTTGTCACTCCCGAAGAATATGTCGGTAATGTCATCGGCGATTTGAATCGCCGACGAGGATTGCCAAAAGCCCAGGAAGGGCGCGCGGGAGGCGTCATTGCAGTTCAGGCAGAGGTACCGTTGTCAGAAATGTTCGGTTACGTGACTTCATTGCGTACCATCACTTCAGGGCGGGCTTCTTCTACAATGGAATTTTCACATTACGCTCCGGCGCCAACCAAAATTGCGGAAGAAGTAATTGAGCGCGCCAAAGGTACTGTAAAAGTATAGTATGGATTTTAGCAGAACCACCGACTTACTCTTATCGGTTGATTCTGTACAAATTAAACATCATTTGAAAAAAGGGTTATGAATCAAAAAATTCGAATCAAACTCCGTTCTTATGACCACAACCTCGTTGACAAGTCAACTGAGAAAATCGTAAAGACGGTACGCAACAGCGGCGCTGTTGTCACTGGTCCGATTCCGCTGCCCACTGAAAAAAAGATTTTTACCGTCCTGCGTTCGCCGCATGTCAATAAAAAATCTCGTGAGCAGTTTCAGTTGCGGACACACAAGAGATTGATTGAAATCTACACGCCCACTCAGAAAACAGTCGATGCTTTATCCAAGCTCGAACTGCCAAGCGGCGTAGATATTCAAGTAAAATTGACATAATATTTTTTACAATTTTGATAATTGGATTTCCTGCTGTTCAGCCCGGCTGATCATCGGCGGGGAAACAGTCGGGTTGCAATTCCCGAAAAATGCTGCCTGCATTTGGTTTTGGAATTTGCAATGAGACTGATTTATTTGGTTTCCATTATTAAAATAACCCAGGTTGCAGATTCGGATTAGATCCGCAACTTGAAATAAAAATAATAAAACGTGAACGGTTTAATCGGTAAAAAAATCGGTATGACCAGCATTTTCGATGATGCTGGAAATAATACAGCCTGCACAGTCGTTGAAGCCGGCCCTTGTGTTGTGACCCAGGTGAAAACTATCCAAAACGACGGGTACAAAGCCATCCAGCTCAGCTACGGCGATGCCAAGGCAAAAAACACAACCAAAGCGCTTCAGGGACACTTCGAAAAAGCAGGTACCGCTCCCAAAAGAAAACTCGTCGAATTTCGAAACTTCAGCGAAGACTTTGATATGGTCATCAAGGTAGGCGACGTGGTAATGCCTGAGATATTTGAAGTAGGTGATGTCATCAATGTGGTGGGCACTTCCAAAGGTAAAGGCTTCCAGGGGGTTGTCAAACGTCATGGCTTCAGCGGTGTAAACGATGCTACTCACGGGCAGCACAACCGCCAGCGAGCGCCAGGATCAATCGGCGCTTCCTCTTTTCCATCCAAAGTATTTAAAGGTATGCGTATGGCAGGACGAATGGGTGGGAAGCGTGTAAAAACAAAAAATCTCCAGATTCTGAAGATCATTCCCGAAAAAAATCTAATTCTCATTAAGGGTGCTATACCCGGCCATAAAGGTTCGTATGTAATCTTAGAAAAGTAACAGACAATGAAACTTGAAGTTGTAAATACAGAAGGACAGAAAACAGGCAAAAATGTCAATTTGCCTGATGAAGTTTTTGGTATCGAACCAAACGAACATGCAGTTTATCTGGCGATCAAGCAATATAACGCTAACCAGCGCCAGGGCACCCATGCTTCCAAAGGTCGCAGCGATGTGGCTGGTTCGACCCGAAAGATAAAACGCCAGAAAGGCACCGGAACTGCCCGTGCAGGGGATATCAAAAACCCCTTGTTCAGAGGCGGAGGCCGAATCTTCGGACCACAGCCCCGCAACTACTCGATCAAGCTGAACAAGAAAGTGAAGCAGTTGGCGAGAAACTCAGCCTTGGCAGGAAAAGCCAAAGCCGGACAGATCGTCGTGATCGAAGATTTTACTTTCGAATCGCCAAAAACCAAACAGTATCTCAATATCCTCAACAACCTGAACCTGAGCGATCAGAAAACCCTGCTGGTGACCTCTGAGGTTGATACTGCATTGGTGCTGGCCAGCCGCAACCTGAAAAAAGCAAGGGTCGCCCGATTGCAGGATCTGAATACATTCTCCGTGATGAATGCCAATACGCTGATACTTTCAGAAAGCACCATTGAAAAATTTAAAGAAACTTTTGCATAATCGAATTTAATCGAACATAGGCCACCATCCTGGCCGGAAACTTTATTAAAATGGCAAAAACAATATTAGTCAAACCCATCATAACTGAAAAAGCAGAATTGCTGACTGACCGGAACAATCAGTACAGTTTTGTAGTGGACAAAAAGGCCAATAAAATTGAAATCAAAAAGGCAATCGAAAAGATGTACAGCGTCACCGTTGCCGATGTAAACACGATGGTCATGCCTGCAAAAGCAAAACGCAGAAATACACGGACCGGCATCATTAAAGGGCAGGTGTCATCCTACAAAAAAGCAGTTGTGAAATTAGCAGATGGGGAAGAGATCGATTTCTTCGGCGATATTTAATCTCCCGGAAAAACCTTTGCCATTTAAGTTTTTGTAATTAAGAAATTTTATAAAAATGCCAGTTAAAAAATATAACCCGATCACTCCCGGTACCCGTTTCAGGGTCGGCAATGCTTATACGGAGGTCACCACTTCCGATAGCCCTGAAAAAAGCCTGGTAACTTCACTGAAGAAATCAGGCGGTCGCAATCACGACGGTAAAATGACTATGCGAAACCGGGGTGGCGGGCACAAAAGGAAATACCGCGTCATTGATTTCAAGCGCGACAAAGACGGAATTCCAGGTACGGTCAAATCCATCGAATACGATCCCAACCGAACGGCATTCATCGCGCTGGTATATTATAAGGACGGTGAAAAACGCTACATCATCGCTCCGGATGGATTGAAAGTCGGCGCTGAAATAGTGTCTGGTCCAGGCGCCGCTCCCAATACCGGAAATGCGCTGCTTCTTTCTGAAATACCACTCGGCGCGGCTATCCACGCCATCGAAATGACACCCGGAAAAGGCGCTGCCCTGGCAAGAAGCGCCGGAACGAACGGACAGCTCATGGGACGCGAGGGAAAATACGCCATCGTCAAATTGCCTTCAGGAGAAGTGCGGAGGGTTTTGATGGTTTGTAAAGCTACGATCGGCACAACCTCGAACCCTGACCATGGTTTGCAGGTATATGGAAAAGCCGGCAGAAGGAGATGGCTTGGCCGTCGTCCTCGTGTAAGAGGTGTGGCCATGAACCCCGTCGATCACCCGATGGGTGGTGGTGAAGGTAAAGCATCGGGAGGCCACCCGCAGTCGCGTACCGGGATCATGGCTAAAGGTCAAAAAACCAGGAATGTAAAGAAAAAATCTTCGGATTTGATCATTTCAAAACGAAAAACAAAATCTAAAAAGTAATCCAGGTTAAATGCTTTTTTTTTAAAGGTGTTGAACCAAAAACAGTATAACAAATGGCTCGATCAATTAAAAAAGGACCGTATATTTTTCACAAACTTCTGACAAGACTGGAAGAAGCCAAAGGGTCGAATAAAAAAACCGTGATTAAAACCTGGTCTCGTGCTTCGATGATCATCCCCGATATGGTCGGTCAGACGATAGCAGTCCACAACGGTAAAACTTTCGTTCCGGTGTTTATCACTGAAAATATGGTCGGACATAAACTCGGAGAGTTTGCCCCTACCCGTAATTTCAGGGGCCACGGCGGAAAAAGATAAGAGTATGTTTAAATTTTCATGATTGAGCGAAAGTGAGCAAATTTTATTATGAACAAGGCAAAAAACGCAGACATACCTGGAAGGTATGGCGAGGATTTTTAACGCAGTGCAGAATAAAATTGGCCGCTTGTAGCCGATTGATGGAAGTTTAAACATACTCTAACCACAATAAACTTTAAAAAAGGTTTTGCAGCAGCATAAAACCTCCAAATAAAATAATAACATGGAAGCAGTAGCTAAACTCAAAAATTGCCCGATGTCAGCCCGTAAAATGCGGCAAGTCGTTGACATTATCCGTGGCAAAAGTGTTGATGACGCACTGAATATCTTACGGTTTACAAAAAAAGAAGCAGCCGTATGGTTAGAAAAGCTGGTGCTTTCTGCCATTGCCAACTGGGAAGTCAAAAACAATATGACGCTCAACGCTGATGATTACGACCTTTATATCAAAGAAATATTTTCTGACGAAGGTACTTTTCTCAAGCGATTCAGGCCGGCTCCGCATGGCAGGGCACACCGCATCAGAAAACGAACCAACCATGTGACACTGGTCGTGGAAAACCGGATACCAACACAAACCAAATCCAATTTATCTCAAACCACTGAAAGCGACGAAGCCGAGGTTGAGGAATTGGTTGAGGAATCAAAAGATTAATCTGTATAAATTTTTAATGCCATAAAATAATGGGTCAAAAAACAAATCCAATAGGTAATAGACTCGGTATCATCCGGGGTTGGGAATCAAGCTGGTTCGGAGGCAAAGACTTTGGACAAAAAGTGGTGGAAGATGAGAAAATCCGAAACTACCTCAGAGCCAGAATACCAAAAGGCGGGATCGCCCGGATCGTGATCGAACGAACCCTCAAGCGCATCACGCTTACCATTCATACCTCACGGCCAGGCATTGTCATTGGAAAAGGCGGAAAAGAAGTAGATACTTTGCGTGAAGAACTGAAAAAACTCACAGGAAAAGACGTGCAGATCAATATCGTCGAAATCCGCAAACCCGAACTCGATGCTGCCATCGTCGGCGAAATGATCGCCAAGCAGATCGAATCAAGGATCAACTACCGGAGAGCCATAAAAATGGCCATCCAGTCCACCATCCGCGCCGGCGCCGAAGGGATCAAAGTCCGCATCTCCGGAAGACTTATGGGAGCAGAGATGGCACGCTCGGAAGAATACAAAGACGGAAGAACACCTTTGCATACTTTTCGTGCTGACATCGACTACGCCTTGTCAGAAGCCCAGACGGTGTATGGGAAGATCGGGATCAAAGTGTGGATCATGAAAGGAATGGTTCTCGGAAAAAGAGACTTGTCGCCAAACGTTGGCGCAACACCAAAAGAACGCCCAGAAGGCCGTAAAGGCAGAGGCGGCAGAAATCCGAACCGTCGTTAGTATAAAATAAAAAAAATGCCGTACCTTCGCCCTGCTTTTTTAAAAAGCTGTGTTTTTACGGTTATTTTCAGTTAAAATATTGATAAACTTTTTGATAAATGTTACAGCCGAAGCGTACTAAATATCGCAAACAGCAAAAAGGGAGAAACAATGGCCTGGCTCATCGCGGAAGCACCTTGTCTTTCGGAGCTTACGGCCTCAAAGCCATTCAACCTGGAAGGATCACTAACCGCCAGATCGAAGCTGCCCGTATTGCTATGACCAGGCACATGAAAAGGGAAGGTAACGTTTGGATACGCATCTTCCCCGACAAACCCATCACCTCCAAGCCTGCCGAAGTGCGAATGGGTAAAGGAAAAGGAGCGCTGGATCATTATGTCGCCGTGATTAAACCAGGTAGGATAATGTTCGAAATGGATGGCGTGAATCAGGAAACAGCTTTCGAAGGACTGAGGCTCGCTGCTCAAAAATTACCGATTTTAACGAAAATTGTCGTCAGACACGATTTACAAAAATAAATTAAATACAACTTTAATCCTTGTAAATAATGGCAACTAAGAAATATCTGGAGCTGCAGGAATTTAATGATGCTGACCTTTTGACAGAATTGAAAGAAACGGAATCGCAGTATCGCAAGCTCAAATTCGATCATTCTATCAAAGGCCTCGACAACCCGATCCGCCTGCGGAATATCCGACGCGATATCGCCAGGATCAATTCCGAGATTCGCAGAAGAGAGATCGCTAAAATGACTGAGGAAGATCTGGCTAACCGCTCGAAGATCCGAGCCAGAAGGCGTAAAAAATAATTTGGTTTTTGCTTATTTATTTCAGGTATAAGGTTTTAAAATTATTATGACAGTTAAATTAAGAAAACAAAAAACCGGTACGGTTTCCAGCACTAGCATGGACAAGTCCATCACAGTTTTGGTTGAACGAAAGTTGAAGCATCCGATCTATGGTAAATTTGTAAAATTGTCCAAGAAGATCATGGCGCATGACGAGAAAAACGAATGCAATGTCGGCGATTCCGTGAGGATCATGGAAACCCGCCCGCTGAGCAAGAGAAAACGCTGGAGACTGGTAGAAATACTGGAAAGAGCAAAATAACCCCAACGTTGAATGATTTTCAATTTGGTTTTGATTAAAACCAATTTTTAACAATAGCGATAATATTTTCAATATAAACTGAAATGATACAGCAAGAATCCAGACTCAAAGTGGCTGACAACAGCGGGGCAAAAGAAGTTTTATGCATCCGCGTACTCGGAGGGTCAAAAAGACGATATGCTTCGGTAGGAGACCAGATCATTGTTTCTGTAAAGGAAGCGACACCCGGCGGTGTAAAAAAAGGCACTGTGTCAAAAGCGGTAGTGGTACGCACTAAAAAACCCATCCGGCGCAAAGACGGATCGTATATCCGCTTCGATGATAACGCCGTCGTTTTGCTCACCGCTTCCGACGAGCCAAGAGGTACGCGGATATTCGGGCCAGTTGCACGGGAATTAAGGGATAAAGATTACATGAGGATCGTTTCGTTGGCACCCGAAGTACTGTAATTCAATAGCGTATCTGTTTATTTGAAATTAGAGAATCTTTCAATTCATCATCATGAAGAAAAATAAAAAAAAGACCCGCTTTGCTCCCAAATTTCATGTAAAGAAAGGAGATCGGGTAATTGTCGTGGCAGGTGCCGACAAAGGTACAGTCGGCGAAATACTGGAAGTGTTACCTAAAAAGAGCAGGGTCATTGTGGAAGAAGTGAATATTGTGAAAAGGCACCAAAAGCCAACCAATGAGAAAGAAGGAGGCATTATTGAAAAAGCCGCGCCTATTCATATCTCCAATGTCATGTTGGTCGATCCTAAAACCGGAGAACCTACCCGGATTGGCAGAAAGGAAGTAGGTGGAAAATTAGTTCGTTATTCTAAAAAATCTGGTGAAATTATCAAGTGATGAGTTATCAACCTCGATTAAAGACAAAGTATCTGAAAGAAATCGTTCCTGCCCTGAAGGAGCAGTTTCAATACGGCAGTATCATGGAAGTACCCCGTATTGAAAAGATTTGCATCAACCAGGGTGTAGGCCAGGCTACTGCCGACAAAAAGATGGTGGACAACGCGGTTGCGGATATGAGCCTTATTGCCGGACAAAAAGCCGTGGCTACCATCGCGCGCAAATCCGTTTCTAACTTCAAACTGAGGGAAGGAATGCCTATCGGAGCCAAAGTAACCCTGAGAAATAATTATATGTGGGAATTCCTCGACAGGCTCATCACCGTTGCCTTACCACGCGTTCGCGACTTCAGGGGGATCAACGACAAGAGCTTCGACGGAAGAGGAAATTATACCATGGGCGTTACCGAACACATCATCTTCCCGGAAATCGACCTCGATAAAATTGCGAGGATCACAGGGATGGATATCACCATCGTTACTACGGCAAAAACAGATGCAGAAGCGCTGGCATTGCTCAAAGCGGTCGGAATGCCCTTTAAAAATCAAACTAACTAAAAGCAATCTAAATAATACAAATGGCTAAGAAATCAGTTATCGCACGAGAAGCCAAAAGGCAAAGAATGGTGGCAAAATATGCCGAATTACGCAAGAAGTTAAAAGAAGAAGGCGATTGGGAAGCGCTCGATAAACTACCTCGCAATTCCTCAAAGATCAGGCTGCACAACCGCTGTTTGCTCACCGGAAGGCCGAAAGGATACATGAGGATGTTTGGAATTTGCAGGGTCACTTTTCGTGAAATGGCTCTTGATGGCAAAATTCCCGGAATCACCAAAGCAAGCTGGTAGTTGTTCATTCAATCTATTTAAAATCGACCACAATTTTTTATAAAATGTTAGTTACAGACCCCATAGCAGATTATTTGACCCGGATCAGGAATGCTCAGCAAGCCGGCCACCGGATCGTTGAAATCCCCGCTTCTAAAATGAAGAAAAGCATCACCGAAATTCTGTACAACCAGGGTTATATCCTGAAGTACAAATTTGATGATGATGCCGGGAAACAAGGCATTATCAAGATCGCCTTGAAATACGACCCTGCCACCCGGAAGCCCGTCATCCAAAAACTACAGAGGATCAGCAGGCCCGGGCTGAGGAATTATTCGAAAGCAGACAAAATTCCCCGTGTCATCAATGGTCTGGGAATAGCTATTGTTTCCACCTCAAAAGGCGTCATGACCGACAAACAGGCCAGAGCCGAAAATATCGGTGGTGAAGTGGTGTGTTACGTGTATTAATTTTTTTTTCAACTATTATCAAGCGCTTTTAAGCTATGTCAAGGATAGGAAAAGACCCAATACCAGTGCCGGCAGGCGTAGAAA
This sequence comes from uncultured Saprospiraceae bacterium, assembly GCA_964551455.1. Classification (GTDB taxonomy): domain Bacteria; phylum Bacteroidota; class Bacteroidia; order Chitinophagales; family Saprospiraceae; genus JAHDHW01. The sequence continues at coordinate 12,679 of CAZKDA010000051.1, read as the reverse complement.
TCAACATCAGCAAAGGCAACCTCGTTACGGTAAAAGGCCCCAAGGGAGAATTGTCCCAGCAGGTTGATCCCGATCTTACCATCGAACAAGAGGATGGGCAGATCCTGCTGAAGCGCCCCACGGATCAAAAAAGACACCGGTCTGTTCACGGGCTTTATCGTGCGTTGATCGCCAATATGGTCACCGGCGTTTCAACGGGCTACGTCAAACAACTCGAACTGGTGGGCGTTGGTTATCGCGCCAACAACACCGGCCAGCTTTTGGAACTGACCGTCGGGTATTCCCACCCTATTATGTTTTATTTGCCCGATGAGGTAAAAGTAGAAGCGGTCATGGAAAAAGGTAAAAACCCCATCATTCGGCTGGAAAGCCATGATAAACAGTTGATCGGGCAGGTTGCTGCCAAAATCCGGGCATTCAGAAAACCGGAACCTTACAAAGGTAAAGGGATCAAATTCGTTGACGAAGTATTGCGTCGCAAAGCAGGTAAAACTGCAAACTAATAACTTTTTATTGATAAGAAATTTGTTAAAAGCAATATAAAATGAAACTCACGAAGTCAGAAAAAAGACGTCGAATTCATTACAGGATCAGGAAACGTATCATAGGTACCTCAACCCGCCCCCGACTTTCGGTTTTTCGCAGCAACCGTGCGATATACTGCCAACTGATCGACGACCACAGCGGTAATACCCTGGCAGCAGCTTTTTCGGGTGAACCGGTAATCAATTCCGAAGGCAACAAAACCGAAGTTGCCAAATCCGTAGGAAAACTGATCGCAGAAAAAGCATTGGCACAAAATATTTCTCAAGTCGTTTTTGATAGAAGCGGTTATCTCTATCACGGACGTGTAAAAGCTTTAGCAGATGGCGCCCGCGAGGGTGGTTTGCAATTTTAAAAATTATTTTGAATAATGGCGAAAAAGACGGTTAACAGGGTAAAACCTACAGAAACAGAACTCAAAGAAAAACTGGTCAACCTCAACAGGGTTGCAAAAGTTACTAAAGGAGGACGAACATTCAGCTTCGCAGCTATTGTGGTTGTGGGCGACGGCAACGGAACCGTAGGGCATGGGCTGGGAAAAGCCAGAGATGTTTCCGAATCCATCGCAAAAGCTGTGGACGATGCAAAAAAGAATCTCATAAAAATTCCTTTGCACAAAGGCACCATACCGCATGAGCAAAAAGGAAAATACGGCGCTGGTAAAGTATTGATCAAACCCGCTTCCGACGGTACCGGTGTGATTGCCGGCGGTGCAATGCGAGCCGTTTTGGAAATTGCCGGCGTTCATAACGTGTTGGCAAAATCGCAGGGGTCTTCCAATCCCCACAACGTTGTGAAAGCTACACTTGACGCCTTGTCCAAACTGAGAAACCCGATAGCTGTGGCTAAGCAAAGGAATATTTCTATGGAAAAATTGTTTAACGGCTAAACCGGCAAATCCATCAACAATGAGCAAACAGGTAAAAATAACGCAGGTAAAAAGTATTATCGACAGACCGCATCGCCAAAAAGCAACTATTCGCGCTTTGGGCTTGAAAAAAATGAACCAGACAGTGATTCATGAGGCTACTCCCCAAATTTTGGGAATGGTAGATAAAGTGAGTCATCTCGTAAAGGTGGAACATTTGTAATCATATATCGTATAAAATTAATTTCCCGTTTAAAGGATCACTTTTCAAATGGAACTACATAATCTAACGCCCGCTAAGGGTTCGGTGCAAAAAAGAAAACGAATAGCCCGAGGACAAGGCTCCGGGCATGGTGGTACGAGTACCCGAGGCCATAAAGGCCAGAAATCCCGGTCTGGGTATAGCCGTAAACGAAATTTTGAAGGCGGACAACTTCCGTTGCAAATGCGGCTTCCGAAACGCGGATTCAAAAATATCAACCGGGTAGAGTATGTACCGATAAACCTTAGCCGCCTACAGGCTATTGCTGAAAAGTACAACCTCGAAACCATTGATCTGGAAACCCTCGTCGCAAACGGCATTGTCAAAAAAACAGATAAAGTGAAATTGTTGGGCAGAGGCGAATTGACCGCAAAGTTGACAGTGAGCGTTCATGCCAGTTCGGAAGCAGCTAAAAAAGCAGTAGAAAACACAGGAGGAAGTTTAACAATCGTTTAATTCAAGATAAGGTGTGATTGCTTTACAAAACCTATACAAGCCCGATCAAAGGGTTGGATGAATCCATGCCTGCCATTTTTGGCGGGCATCAGCACTTTATAAACTATCGTAATTTAAGCCGATGAAAAAATTAATAACAACCTTTAAAAATATCTGGAAAATTAAGGAACTGCGCAATCGTATCCTCTTTACCCTGGCCATGTTAATGGTTTTCCGATTCGGATCTTTTGTCGTGTTACCGGGTGTTATGACTTCAGTGTTGAAAAACTCTATCGCGACCGATACGACAAGCCTGTTCGGTATGATCAATGCTTTCACAGGCGGCGCTTTCAATAATGCCGCAGTCTTCGCATTGGGGATCATGCCTTATATCACCGCTTCTATTATAATCCAGTTGATGGGTTTTGCGGTTCCGTATTTTCAGCGTTTGCAACAGCGGGAAGGAGAGTCAGGCCGCAAAAAGATCAGCCAGATCACCAGGTTGTTGACAGTGGCGATCACTTTGGTACAAGGCGGTGGTTACCTGACCTGGATACAATCACAAGGTGCCGTTTCACCCAATATTCCACCAACTATTTTCTGGACATCCAATGTGATCATCCTTTCCACAGGAACCATCTTTGCCATGTGGCTCGGCGAGCGTATCACAGACCGTGGCATCGGCAACGGCGTTTCCTTGCTCATTATGATCGGTATCATTGCATCATTACCGGGAGCCTTGATCTATGAATTCACCAATTCCTTTGGCTTGACTTTCGTCATTGAGATCGCTGCGTTGTTTGTCGTGGTGATGGCCACCATCCTTGTGGTGCAGGCTGTCCGGCGCATCCCCATTCAGTTTGCCAAACGCATGGTGGGGAGGGGAGCGAGCCAGATGCCCGTTTCCGGCAACCGGGATTATATTCCGATCAAGGTAAATGCTTCGGGAGTAATGCCCATCATCTTTGCACAGGCTTTGATGTTCATTCCGGCGACGGTTATCCAGTTCCTTGCCCGCGAAGGCAGCGATATGGCCAACAACAACTTTTTGATTGCCATGAATGACTTTACTTCAGCGCCATATAATATCATTTATTTTATCATGGTGGTTGCATTTACTTATGTTTATACAGCCTTGCTGGTAAACCCGCAGCAATACGCCGAATATCTGAAACGTCAGAATGCTTTCATCCCGGGCATAAAACCTGGAAAGAAAACGGCGGATTTCATCGATTCGGTAACAACGAAAATAACGCTTCCCGGCTCCATATTTCTTGGTTTGATCGCCATTTTGCCAGCTTTCGCTTCCAAGTTTGGTATCAATACCGGATTTGCCATGTTCTTCGGCGGCACTTCGCTCCTGATCCTGGTAGCCGTAGTACTCGATACTTTGCAACAGATTGAAAGCCACTTGCTGATGCGAAAATATGACGGTCTTACAAAATCAGGAAGGATCAAAGGCAGAGGCGTACAAGGCATCGGCGCACCGATGTAATTTGTTAATTTGCGGATACTGCCCTCCCGCCCCGACACCGGTGTCGGGGCGGGATCGGGGTTGTTAATGTGGTGTATCTAAAGTCTAAAATCTGTCGTCTGTCGTCTGGCATCTAAAATCTTACATTTTTTAATGATCTATTACAAAACAGCAGAAGAAATCGAATTGATAAGGCAAAGTTGCCTGCTGGTAAGCAAAACGCTGGCATACGTTGCGAGTATTATCAGGCCAGGGATTTCGGGTAAGCGCATCGACAAGGAGGCTGAGGAGTTGATCCGGGATCACAATGCAGTTCCTGCCTTCAAAGGTTATAATGGTTTTCCAGCTACGCTTTGTATTTCAATCAATGAAGCTGTCGTTCATGGCATTCCTTCCAAAGATGAATTCCGCGACGGCGACGTCGTTTCTGTCGATTGCGGTGTTGTCATGGACGGATTTTTTGGTGATTCTGCTTATACTTTCGCTTTGGGAGATGTTGAAGAGGCAACCATGGAACTGCTCCGCGTGACCAATACTTCGCTTTATAAAGCCATTGACAATGCGGTGGAAGGAAAACGCCTTGGCGATATCGGTTTTGCGGTTCAGGAATATTGTGAAAGGGTGCATCATTACGGAGTGGTACGGGAGTTGGTTGGTCACGGGATCGGTCGTGAACTGCACGAACCACCCGAAGTCCCGAATTATGGAAAGCGCGGGCGAGGCCCATTGTTGAAAGAAGGGCTGGTGATCGCCATCGAACCGATGGTTAACCTCGGCACTAAAGACGTCAAGCAGGCAAGAGATGGTTGGACGATCATTACAAAAGACAACAAACCATCGGCACATTACGAACACACGGTGGCAATTACAAAACATAAAGCGGATATTTTATCCAACCATATTATAGTGCAGGATGCGATTTCCCAAAACAGTGAAGTGAGGAAAGTAGCATTGAAAGTACCTGAAAACATGGCTTAAATTCAATCGTTTACAGGTTCAAAAACCAATAACGATTTGGTCTTTACGCGACACCACATAGGTTTTGGATTTAGAAAATAATCTATGCTTATCCCGATAATTCCCGACGAGTTGGGGTAGGCCGGGATTTCCGACAGGTGCCGACAAGTCGGGGCGGGCCTGCCCGACCGACGTCAGGCGGGCGGGTTTAACCGTGAACAAGTCTAAATGATTTTTTAAGTTTTTTTCTGAAATTTCATTTTGGTTATGTATCTTTGCACACCGAAAATTGAACTATGGCAAAACAGGATCTTATTAAGCAGGACGGCATTATCGAAGAAGCGCTTTCAAATGCTATGTTTAGGGTAAGATTGGAGAATGATCACGTGATTGTTGCAACGATTTCGGGAAAGATGAGAATGAATTACATCAGGATACTTCCGGGAGATAAAGTTGCAGTTGAAATGTCACCGTATGACCTTTCGCGCGGCAGGATCATTTACCGATATAAATAATTTAATATTGTGAAAATCATCTGTTTTGAACAGTTTTTATAGAAAATATTTAATACGATAATATTATGAAAGTCAGAGCATCGATCAAAAAGCGTTCGGCAGAGTGCAAGATAGTGCGCCGTAAAGGCAAATTATTCGTGATTAACAAAAAGAATCCCCGCTTTAAACAAAGACAGGGGTAAGCCAATTTTTAACCATTACAGCCAATTTTTAAAAATATCATAATATGGCTCGAATAGCAGGTGTGGATTTACCACGAAACAAAAGAGGCGTTGTCGGATTGACATATATCTTTGGCATTGGCCCCTCAAAAGCCAAAATGATCCTGCAAAAAGCAGAGATTGACGAAAATACCAAAGTGAACGACTGGTCGGATGATAATGTGAAAGCGATCACAAATATCATTCAGGAAGAAGTGAAAGTGGAAGGACAACTACGCTCCGAAATCCAAATGAATATCAAACGCCTGATGGACATCGGGTGCTACCGTGGATTGCGACATAGAAAAGGGTTGCCCGTAAGAGGCCAGCGCACTCAAACCAACGCACGTACCCGAAAAGGAAAACGCAAAACCGTAGCAAACAAAAAGAAAGTAACGAAATAATATATCTGTGGTAGCTCGATGTTTTTGAAAACACAGCTTACCTTAATTTTTGAATATGGCAAAAGGTAAAAAAACAAAAAGGAAAGTAAAAATAGAGCCGGAAGGCTTGGTTTTTATTAATGCGAGTTTCAACAACATCATCATTTCGATGTGCAACAAGCAGGGACAGGTCATTTCATGGGCATCTGCCGGAAAAGCAGGGTTCAGGGGATCTAAGAAAAATACGCCCTATGCTGCACAAATTGCTGCAAATGATGCTGCAAAAGTCGCTTATGATGCCGGAATGCGCGCCGCCGAAGTCTTTGTAAAAGGCCCCGGCTCAGGACGTGAAGCAGCCATCAGGGCAGTCGATAATAATGGTATCAAAGTTACCAGGATAAAAGACATAACCCCTGTGCCGCACAACGGTTGTCGCCCACCTAAGAGAAGAAGAGTTTAATTTCTGAATATCGTTTTTATAAAAAAAGAGTCAAAATAAACAATGGCTAGATATACTGGTCCGAAGACAAAGAAAGCAAGAGCATTGGGAGAACCGATCTTTGGTTTCGATAAAGCTTTTGATAAGAAAAAATACCCGCCGGGGATGCATGGTAACAACCGCAAGCGAAAACAACGCTCTGACTATGCCAACCAGCTCAACGAAAAACAAAAAGCAAAATATACCTACGGAGTTCTGGAGCGTCAGTTCCGAAATCTTTTTGATAAAGCCTCAAGAAAGAAAGGAGTTACCGGCGAAATCCTCCTCCAATACCTCGAAGCAAGGCTGGACAATACGGTTTTTCGATTAGGCATCGCTCCTACACGAAATGCAGCCAGACAGCTTGTGACGCATAAACATATCCTCGTAAATGGAGAATTGACCAATATCCCGTCCTGCCAATTGCGCGCAGGCGATATTGTTTCGGTGAGGGGGAAATCACAGGGTTTGCAAGTGATCACAGAACATGTAGGAGGCAAGTCGGAAGTTCGCAAATATCCCTGGCTGGAATGGAATCCCGACAAAATGCAAGGAGTATTCCTCACTTATCCGGAAAGAACACAAATCCCGGAGAACATCAACGAACAGTTGATCGTCGAGCTTTACTCGAAATAATTGAAACCTGAAATAGCCGCCTGCGTCATTTCAGGATCATTGATGATAAAACCCTGCTGGCATTTTTGCTGATCTTTTCATTTCTTCAAAAGAATATCTCAACTTATGAGCATTTTAAATTTTCAAAAGCCTGACAAAATAATTCTTCAAAAAGCTACTGATTTTGAAGGATTATTCGAATTCAAACCGCTCGAACCAGGTTTCGGCCAAACCGTCGGCAACTCACTCCGGCGCGTTTTATTGTCTTCATTGGAAGGCTTTGCCATCTCTGCCGTTCGGATCGCAGGAGTAGATCACGAATTCGGAACGATAAGAGGCGTAGTTGAAGATGTAGTCGATATTATACTCAACCTGAAACAAATCCGGCTGAAACAATTGATCGCCGATGAGAATGTTTCTACAGAAAAAATATACCTGACCATCAGCGGAAAAGAAGAATTCAATGCAGGTGACATCGAGGAGCATACCAACGTGTTCAAAGTCATGAACCCCGATCTGCTGGTCTGTAAAATGGAGCCTTTCGTCAACCTCGAAATGGAACTCACCATTACAAAAGGCCGCGGTTATGTGCCTGCCGACGAAAACCTCCCGAAAGATGCGCCTATCGGTGTCATTCCCATCGACGCCATCTACACGCCGATAAAAAATGTATCTTACAAAATATCCAATACGCGCGTCGGTCAACGTACCGATTACGAAAAGCTTACCATCGAAGTAAAAACGGATGGAACAATCCACCCGGAAGACGCGATCAAAGAAGCTTCCAGGATCATGATCCAGCACCTGATGCTCATCACCGACGAGCACATTACCTTCGACGATGCATCTGGCAGAGAAGATAATATCGTGGACGAGCATATCCTGCACATGCGCAAATTGCTGAAAACTTCGCTGGAAGACCTCGATCTTTCTGTCCGGGCATACAATTGCCTCAAGGCTGCAAAGATCAACACCCTTGCCGAACTCGTGCGGTATGACACGCATGAGCTGCTGAAATTCAGGAATTTCGGTAAAAAATCTTTGGTGGAAATCGAAGAACTGCTCCAGGAAAAAGGACTTACTTTTGGCATGGACTTGTCAAAATACAAATTGGACGAAGAATAATTTCAATATCAGGGCTGTTCAATTTCAGCCCTTTATTTTATTTGCAATAACTGAATAAGCCATGTGCCGAAAAGTGTTGCGAGGATAACAAATTTAAAAATCAAAAAAAGATGAGACACGGTAAAAAGTTCAACCATCTGGGCAGGAAAGCCGGACATCGGAAAGCCCTATTGAAAAACATGGCTATTGCTTTGATCGAGCACAAACGGATCAATACCACGCTGGCAAAAGCCAAAGCTTTGCGTCAGTACGTTGAGCCGCTGATCACAAAAGCTAAAAACGATACCACGCATTCCAGGCGCGTCGTTTTTTCATACCTTCAAAGTAAAGAAGCGATCAAGGAATTGTTTGGTGCCATAGCTGCAAAGGTCGGCAGCCGTCCCGGAGGTTATGTGCGGATCATTAAAACGGGATTCAGGATCAATGACGGAGCAGAACTGGCCATGATCGAACTGGTTGACTTTAACGAGGTGATGCTCTCTGCTTCCAAAGAAGGCGGCGAAGGCGCTTCAAAAGGCAAAAAACGGCGTACTCGCCGGGGAGGTAGCAAAAAGACTGAAAATGTAGCCGCCGCCGCAGCCACTGTTGCTGCTGCAACTACCATCGCTACGGAAGACCAGGCCACCGAAACCGCTGTCGAAGAAGCGCCTGAAGAAGTTTCAAATGAAGCATCCGAAGAAGTTTCCAAAAAAACCGCTGAAGATATTTCAAATGAAGAAGCCTCCAAAGAAGAGGAATAGTCTTTTTATGGTTTTGAAAATATAACAAAAAGGCGAACCGCATGTGGTATCGCCTTTTTTGTTGAGGCAAATTTAGAGGTTCACAAGCTGTGTTTTGTTATATTTGCAACGCTTTCGCAACGCGCAACGATTTTTTTTTAATAAACTGATTTGAATTAAATAATGATTGAAAAACCACGACAACCCGCAATTCTGCTTCTTGAAGATGGAACGGTGTACCGGGGTTTATCCGCGGGGAAAATTGGTACTACAACCGGTGAAGTATGTTTTAACACAGGCATGACCGGTTACCAGGAAATATTTACCGACCCTTCATATTTTGGTCAATTGCTGGTCACTACCAACGCGCATATTGGAAATTACGGCACTAAAAATACCGAATCCGAATCGCAGGATATCAAGATCGCAGGCCTGATCTGCAAAAATTTTACAAACGAGTTCTCCAGGAAACTGGCCGATCAATCAATCCAGGATTACTTCGAACACCAAAACCTCGTAGGCATTTCCGATGTCGATACCCGCGCTATCGTTCGACATATCCGCGACAAAGGGGCCATGAATGCCATTGTTTCTTCGGAAATATCAGACCTCACCGAACTCAAAAAAATGCTGGCAAAAGTTCCGCCGATGAAAGGCCTCGAGCTGGCTTCCAAAGTAAGCACAACCCAGACTTATAACCTTGGCGATCCCAATGCGGATTTTAAAGTTGCCATTTTGGACTATGGTGTAAAACAAAACATCCTGCAATGTTTTACCAGCCGCAATTGTTACCTGAAAGTCTTTCCGGCAAAAACTCCTTTTAGAACCATAAAAGAATGGAATCCCGACGGCTACTTCCTTTCAAACGGCCCTGGTGATCCTGCGGCAATGGATTATGCAGTTGAAACAGCCAAAGCCATTTTGAAAGAAAACCAACCGCTGTTTGGAATTTGCCTTGGTCACCAGATACTGGCGCTGGCAGTGGGCATTCCTACCTATAAAATGCACAATGGACACAGAGGGATCAATCATCCGGTAAAAAATCTCCTGACCGGAAAATGTGAAATAACGAGCCAGAATCATGGGTTTGGCGTCAATCACGATGCGATCGATAACCTTTCCGGCAAGGTTGAGAAAACGCATATCAACCTCAATGACAACACGGTGGAAGGTATCCGTTTGAAACAACACAAGGCCTTTTCGGTACAATACCACCCGGAAGCCTCGCCCGGCCCACACGATGCCCGCTATCTTTTTGATGAATTTATCCAACTGATGGCCGATGAAAAAGGCATTGAAGCACCTGCAAACATTTTAACCAAAACAAACTATACTTTCAATGAGTGATATTATTGATATTCGTTCACGGGAGATCCTCGATTCCAGGGGAAATCCGACTATCGAAGTTGAAGTACTCACAGAACTTGGAACGATCGGGCGTGCAGCCGTTCCATCAGGCGCATCTACCGGTAAGTACGAGGCAGTGGAATTGCGCGACGGCGACAAAAACCGCTTTCTCGGCAAAGGCGTTTTGAATGCCTGTGAAAATGTAGAAGAATCTATCCGGGAAGCCCTGATCGGCGTAAATATCTTTGATCAGATATATGTCGATGATCTGATGATGCAACTGGATGGCACTCCCAACAAATCCGTGATCGGAGCCAATGCGATGTTGGGCGCTTCTCTTGCCGTAGCAAAGGCAGCTGCGGAAGAATCCGGCCAGCCGTTGTATCGCTACCTCGGCGGCGTCAACGCCCATGTCCTTCCCGTGCCGATGATGAATATTTTGAACGGTGGTTCACACGCGGACAACAGCATCGATTTCCAGGAATTTATGATCATGCCGGTTGGTACCGATCAATTTTCAGAAGCTCTGCGAATGGGGGTTGAGGTATTCCATCACTTGAAAAAAGTTTTGCAAAAAAAAGGTTATTCCACCAACGTTGGCGATGAAGGAGGCTTTGCGCCAAATATGAAATCCAATGAAGAAGCGATTCAAACCGTACTCCTGGCCATCGAAGCTGCCGGATACCGCCCCGGCGAAGACATCGTGATCGCCATGGATGCAGCCGCTTCGGAGTTTTACCTCGAAAATGAAAAACTGTATCATTTCCACAAATCTTCCGGCGACAAGTTGACCAGCGCCGAAATGATCGATTTTTGGAAAAACTGGTGCAACAAATACCCGATCCTGTCCATCGAAGACGGTTTGCACGAAGACGACTGGCAGGGCTGGGCGGCAATGACCAAAGCGCTGGGCAGCAAGATACAACTCGTAGGCGATGACCTGTTCGTGACCAATACCGAACGATTACAAAGGGGAATCGATGAAGAAGTGGCCAACTCGATCCTCATCAAAGTCAACCAGATCGGAACGCTGTCGGAAACCATTGACGCAGTAAATCTTGCTACCCGAAATGCTTATACGAGCGTGATCAGCCATCGCTCCGGCGAAACCGAAGATACTTTCATCGCTGACCTCGCCGTAGCACTAAATACCGGCCAGATCAAAACCGGATCGGCTTCCCGGTCTGACAGGGTAGCAAAATACAACCAGTTGTTGCGTATCGAAGAGGAGCTTGCCGAATCAGCCATTTACCCCGGCAGAGCCTTGATCGGTTTAAAATGACGCTGAATTAACTGTGGCAAGATTTATGAATTTTTGGAGTTTTGAACGTATAGAAAAATATAACTATCTTTATCGATACAAACTCATTGTTTAATGGCACTTCGTAACAACCCTTTCAAACCTTTGGTCAGGCAGATCCCTGCTCCCTTCCGCAATAAGTACTTCCTCGTGTTAGCCGTATTTATTACCTGGATGATCTTTTTTGACAAACATGACATCCTTACCCAGTGGCAGTTGCAACAAACTTTGAACAAAATGGAGGAAGACAAAGCTTATTACGAAAGCAAATTGCAGGAAGCCTGGCAGCACAAGCAGGATATTGAAACCAACAAGGAAAAATTCGCCAGAGAAAATTACTACCTTCAAAAAGAACACGAAGACGTATTTATCATTGTCGAAGAAAAGGATTAAAAACTTACCGCAAAAAAAAACGAAAAATGTCTGTTTTAGTAAATAAGGATTCAAAGATAATCGTACAGGGGTTCACTGGAAAAGAAGGCACCTTCCATGCCCAGCAAATGATTGAATACGGGACTAATGTCATCGGTGGCGTAACTCCCGGAAAAGGTGGCCAAAAGCATCTGGACAAACCGGTTTTCAACACCGTTGAAGATGCTGTTAAAAAAGCGGGCGCCGATACTTCCATTATTTTTGTCCCGCCAGGATTTGCAGCCGATGCGATCCTGGAGGCTGCTGAGGCAGGCATAAAAGTGATCGTTTGCATCACGGAAGGCATTCCCGTGCAGGACATGGTAAAAGTGAAATCTTACCTCGAAAAGAAGGATTGTGTGCTCGTCGGGCCGAATTGCCCCGGAGTGATCACACCCGGAGAAGCCAAAGTCGGCATCATGCCTGGCTTTATCCATCGTCCGGGAAGGATCGGGATCGTGTCGCGTTCCGGCACATTGACCTACGAAGCAGTTGACCAGGTTACAAAAGCGGGCATGGGACAATCCACCTGCATCGGGATCGGCGGCGACCCTATAGTCGGAACCACTACGCTGGAAGCCGTTAAGCTGTTGATGGAAGACCCCGAAACCGACGGCATTGTGATGATCGGCGAGATCGGCGGGAATATGGAAGCTGACGCCGCCCGTTGGATAAAAAAGAACGGAACCAAACCTGTGGTCGGGTTTATCGCAGGCCAAACCGCTCCCAAAGGGCGCACCATGGGGCATGCCGGCGCCATCATTGGCGGCAAAGACGACACCGCCGAAGCCAAAATGAAGATCATGGAACAATGCGGCATCCACGTTGTCAAATCTCCCGCCATGATCGGCGAAACCATGTTTAAGGTTTTGCAAAAAGAACAGGTTCATTAAGACGTAAACTATAGCGTTTTTAATTGTATCGAAGCAGCCCGTTTTGCAATCAACGAGGCAACCCTATCCAAACTTTTTATTGGCTATCCTGTATTTTCTCCTTTTATACTTGTTCACGGATAAACCCGCCTGACGGCAAGGACAGGTTTCGGAT
>CAZKDA010000050.1:20419-25040 GCA_964551455.1 uncultured Saprospiraceae bacterium | reverse complement strand
GTGAACAGTAAACGGTGAACAGTAAACGGTGAACAGTAAACGGTGAACAGTAAACAGTAAACAGTAAACAGTAAACAGTAAACAGTAAACGGAACCATAAAACCACATCGGAGCGAATCCCGCTTTTTCGAGAAAAAGCGGGACGATGAAATCGGAAATACCATATCGCAGCGAAGCGAAGATCCCGACCGATAGATCGGGAATACCAACTCAACAACTTTCCGACCACGCCACTGGCCTCGCTTGTAGCGTGGCAGGCAGTGGCAGGCTCCACAAATTAACAACCTGCCTGCCAAACGCAGTCAGGCAGGATCAGCAAATTAGCAAATTAGCAAATTAGCAAATTAACAAATCAACAATGAAATACCGCGAAGAAAAAGACAGCATCGGTTTCGTCAAGGTACCTGCCGATAAATACTGGGCAGCACAAACCCAGCGATCAAAGGAGAATTTTAAGATTGGCGGCCAGCCCATGCCCGTGGAGGTGATCCACGCCTTCGCCATTTTGAAAAAAGCAGCTGCCCTGACCAATGCCGAACTCGGCGTATTGCCCAAAAACAAAGCGACACTCATCGCCAAAGTTTGCGATGAGATCACCGCCGGAAAACTGGATGACCAGTTTCCGCTCGTCGTGTGGCAAACCGGCTCCGGCACTCAATCCAATATGAACCTCAATGAAGTGATCGCCAATCGCGGCCATGTATTGAAAGGCGGAGCGCTCACCGACGAAAAAAAACTCCTCCACCCCAACGACGACGTCAACAAGTCGCAATCTTCCAACGATACTTTCCCGACAGCCATGCACATCGCCGCTTTTACAATTTTGGTGGAAAGGACGATCCCGGGCATCAAGGCGCTCAGAGATACCCTCCACGCCAAGTCCAAAAAATTTATGAAAGTGGTAAAAATCGGCCGGACGCATTTTATGGATGCTACGCCGGTGACGGTAGGCCAGGAACTTTCTGGCTATGTCGCCCAATTGGATCACGGCATCAAAGCCATTAAAAATTCGATGAGACACCTTTCCGAACTGGCGCTTGGCGGAACCGCCGTAGGCACGGGATTGAATGCTCCGAAAGGTTTTGATAAAATGGTGGCTGAAAAAATCGCCGAACTGACCGGCCTGCCTTTCGTCACCGCGCCCAACAAGTTTGAAGCCCTCGCCGCTCACGATGCCATCGTGGAAGCACATGGAGCGCTGAAGACCGTTGCGGTTTCGCTGATGAAGATCGGCAACGATATCAGGATGCTCGCCTCCGGGCCGCGTTGCGGCATCGGAGAGTTGTTGATCCCTGAAAACGAACCCGGTTCTTCCATCATGCCCGGCAAGGTCAATCCCACACAATCGGAAGCGCTCACGATGGTATGTGCGCAAGTGCTTGGCAATGATGTGGCCATCAACGTCGGCGGCGCTACGGGGCATTTTGAGTTGAATGTTTTTAAACCTATGATGATCTTCAATTTCCTGTTTTCTGCGCGGCTCATCGGCGATGCCTGTCAGAGTTTCAACGACAACTGCGCCGTCGGCATCGAACCCAACTATCCGGTGATCACGGAAAAACTGAACAACTCGCTGATGCTGGTGACTGCCCTGAACACAAAGATCGGCTACGACAAAGCCGCTGCCATCGCTAAAAAAGCACACAAGGAAGGCAAAACCCTCAAGCAGGCAGCTATCGAATTGGGTTATCTGACCGAAGCCGAATTTGACCAGTGGGTGAAACCGGAGGATATGATCTAAGGAAAAATAAATTTGAATTGTTGAGGACGCTTTCCCGGAATCAATCCTATATTTGCGCCGAAATTCCGGGAAACCGGGACAAGGAGAAAATACCAGAAAATAATGAAACGCAAAGCACTCCGGTCAATCAGCCTCGTTGTCATTAGCCGCTCTCCGCACAACAACAGCGAAAGACCTTTCGCATTTTTGGAATACATATTATTTGCATTTCCGCACGCCCCCTGAACTTTCCCGGTGACAGGTAAATGCCGGGTGAACTGCTCCGGCCTTGCTTTCCGGCGCCACGTCGCGCTCTTTTCCAAAAGTATATTTTGAAACTCCACTCAAATAAACTGACAACCAAATGCTTATAATCATTGTATTTTGCCTTGGATACCTGTTCATAGCCCTCGAACATAAATTGCATATTGACAAAGCCGCTTCGGCGCTGCTGACCGGGGTCTTTCTTTGGACGATACTGATCGTCGGGCATGAGTATTATTTGCCCGAAGTAGTTTCAGCACATGGAGCCTCGCCAATTATGGTCATCGAGCATGATCTGATGGAACACCTGAGCGAGATTTCAGCGATCCTTTTCTTTTTGCTGGGAGCCATGACCATCGTGGAATTGATCGACACTCATGGAGGGTTCAATGTCATTACTTCCCGAATTCATACTTCAAATAAATTGCCTTTGCTTTGGATTTTATCCATTGTCACTTTTTTCCTCTCCGCCATCCTCGACAACCTGACGACCACAATCGTCATGGCTACGTTGCTGCGAAAGCTGATAAAAGACAGGTCAGATCTGTGGTTTTTTGCCGGGTTCATTGTTATAGCGGCCAATGCCGGCGGAGCCTGGTCGCCTATTGGCGATGTTACCACGATCATGCTGTGGATCGGCGGGCAGATCACGGCTTTCCATATTATCACAGCTATATTTTTGCCGAGCCTGGTTTGTATGCTCGTACCGTTGGGCATAGCTGCTTTTTTTATAAAAGGTAAAGTGAACAGGACGGAAGAAAATGAAAACAACGGCGAATTTCAAATCAGTGAATTTGATCGCAACCTGGTCTTTTCAATGGGTGTAGGCGCTTTACTCTTCGTTCCTGTTTTCAAAAGTATAACCCACTTGCCTCCTTTTATGGGGATACTGTTCGGCTTGGGAGTTTTGTGGCTGACCACTGAAGTGCTGCACAGGAAGAAGAACACAGAAGAAAGGCATTTGCTTTCGGTGGCAAACACGATCCGGAAGATCGACACGCCCAGCGTGCTTTTTTTTCTGGGTATCCTTTTGGCCGTAGGGGCTTTACAAACCGCCGGACATCTCACCCTCCTGGCCGGCTGGCTCGAAAAAACCGTTGGCGACATATATGTTATCAATACATTGATCGGGCTGCTTTCTGCTTTAGTGGACAATGTACCCCTGGTTGCCGGAGCTATGGGGATGTACTCGCTTGATGTGTATCAACAGGATCATGCGTTCTGGACGTTTTTGGCTTATTGTGCGGGCACGGGCGGCAGTGCACTGATCATCGGTTCGGCAGCGGGCGTAGCCATCATGGGAATTTTAAAAATAGATTTTCTCTGGTATTTAAAGCGGATCACCTGGCTGGCGATAGCAGGGTATTTTGCAGGGATTGCGGTTTATCTGTTGTTTCAATGATAGATGCCAGAGGCTAGAAGCTAGAGGTCAGACGTCAGAAAAAAATCACCGAAGTATTAATTATGATAATTTGTAAAATTGGTGTGAAACCGCCCCAACGTGCCTGCCTGGCCCTGCCTGCGGCTGGCAGGTGGCAGACAGGTCGGGGTTCGCGTCAGAAAAAAATAGTGATCGGCGAGGCGGTTCGTTTCCGCAATTTTGATTATTTTAACATTTTAAGCGGATAAAGAAAATATCGCGAGGCAGGACTTCGTTGTTGGAAAAAAGTTTTTAACAAATAATAAAAATTCAGAATTTATTCAAAGTCTTTATGGCAATTTGCGCCGCATAAAACCAAAGAACACAAACCCAATATTCACATTTTTTAACCCTTTTTTATAATATTATAATGAACAACAGAACAAACATCATCGCAGCCGTGATTCTTTTGGTTGTAATCGTCGGCGGTATTTTTATGATCAGCCGCCAATCCAAATTACAGAATCAAAACACACAACTCGAATCGCAGGTAGAATCACTCCTCCTGGAAAAAGAAACGTTGGTCTCTGAAATGGATGCCTTGGAGATTGCGCTTTCAAGCGAAAAATTCCGCACCGATTCACTTTCTTCAGTTGTCGCTGAAGTACAGGAACAGATCGCTCAACGAAACGCCGCCGCTCAGAAGATCAAACAACAGCACACCACCGAAGTAAACGCCCTGAAAAAAGAAATCGAAGAACTGCGCCAATTGCGTACCGAAGCTGAAAACATCATGGCACAGTTGCAAAATGAAAATGCAGCGCTGCTCGCTTCTAACCTGGAGCTTTCACAAACCGTTGCTGACATGCAAATGCGAAACGAAGAGCTTGCGATCAAAGGCGAATCATTGGAACAAACCAACGTAGCCCTCGAAAAATCCGTATCAAAGCTCAAAGCTGCTACCGTAAAAGCTTCCAACTTTGAAGTAAGCGTTGATAAAAAATCAGGCAAAGCCACTATCAATGCCAAAAAAGTCAGAACGATCAACGTCAGCTTTGACATGAATAATGTTCCCGCAGAGCACCAGGGCAAACACACGCTCTACCTCGTGATCACCGATGAAACCGGTACGCCCATCTCTGTGGAAAACCCGGTGAGAACCCGGATCACTCACAACAATCAGCCCCTCGAACTGGAAGCACAACAAGAACAAGAAGTAACCTTGACGGCTAACCAAAGGATCGATTTTACCCAAAATCTCGACTCCAAGTTGAAGG
>CAZKDA010000050.1:0-20409 GCA_964551455.1 uncultured Saprospiraceae bacterium | reverse complement strand
GAAAATACAAGGCCGCTGTTTATTCCGACATGGGATTGATGGGATCCAGTAATTTCACCCTCAACTGAAAACCTTAAGCCAATAGGATGACAAAAAAGGCGATTCCCTGAAAAGAGTCGCCTTTTTTTATTTTGTTATAAATCAACACCACCACAGCGTTTTGTCTGTAAATATTTTTCGGATCAGACTACCATTATCATTCAAAAAAAAGTATCTTTGCCCCGCATTTTTAAGAAGTTCTTTTATTATGGAGACGCTGAACCCATTTTCGATCCCAATAGAAGGCTTGAAGGATGGCTTACACCGGTTTGATTTTCAAATAGATAAAGCATTTTTCAAACAATTTGAGCAATCTCCGGTGCAGGATGGCAATTTTGACATAAGGCTTTTTTTCGAAAAACGCCCTGACCTGATGATCCTTAGTTTCGACTTTGAGGGTTTTATGATGACCGAATGTGATCGCTGCCTGGAAAAGATCAACCTTCCCATTAAAAACACGGATCAACTCATCGTAAAATATGCCGATGAACCCGAAGAAGATGCCGAAGTGATTTATATTACCAGGGGTACATCGCACCTGAATGTCGCCAAATACATTTACGAGTTTATCTGCCTGGCGATACCTATGGCGAGTGTTTACGATTGCGAAGATGATAAAAATCCGCCCTGTAACTTCGAAACACTGAAATACCTGACCCGCATTGAAGATGACGAAAACGCTGACGAAAATGCCAACCCGATGTGGGATGCATTGAAAAAGCTGAAGAACAATAAAGGGCTTTCAAACTGAATCACGACGATACAGGTTTGTTTGAAAGTTGTAAACTTAAAATAATTTGTAACAATGGCACATCCAAAGAGTAGAACGTCGAAGCAACGCAAAAGAAAAAGACGAACGCACAAAAAAACTGCAATACCACAAATCGCAATTTGCAAAACCACTGGCGAACCACATATTTACCACCGTGCTTACTGGCATGAAGACAGTATGTATTACAAAGGGCAGCTTGTGATCAAAGCCGAAGAATTTCTGGAAGAGTAAAATTCCAAATGTTCCAACTTGATTTATTGCAAAGCTCCCATAGCTGTATGAGGGGCTTTTCGTGTTTAAATTAGATATTAGATATTAGACTTTAGACTTTAGACTTTAGACTTTAGGCTGGATATCCGTGGGGGAACGAATCTATTCTTTGCGCCCTTAGCGGATCCATTGCGATCCTTGCGGTTAAACACGAACTACACCCGCGGTGGGAAACTACGAACCACGAACCAATCGAAATATGAAGAAGATCATCAACACATCCAAAGCGCCGGCTCCGGTAGGGCCTTACAACCAATCCGTACTTTTTAACGACCTGCTCTTCGTTAGCGGGCAGATCGCCATAATACCCGAAACCGGAGAACTGGCTACCGAAAATATTGAAGCGGAAACCCACCAGGTGATGAAAAACATCGGAGAGATTTTGAAAGAAGCAGGAATGACTTATGAGAACGTACTCAAGTGTTCCGTATTTGTTTCGGATATGAACAATTACGCCCGCATCAATGCCGTGTATGCGAAATATTTTGATGAAAAAACTGCGCCTGCCAGGGAATTGGTCGAAGTTGCCAACCTTCCTAAATTTGTCAACGTAGAAATCTCGGTGATCGCCGGATTGATGTAAGCGGGTGAGTGTAGTGAACGGTGAACAGTAAACGGTGAACAGTAAACGGTGAACAGTAAACAGTAAACAGAAAACAGAAAGCGGTGAACAGTAAACGGTGAACAGTAAACGGTGAACAGACCACAACCAGAGACCAAAAACTTTGAACCAGAAACTTTGAACTACCAACAATGGAAAAAAGAAAACAGGTACTGTCAGCGATCCAGCCAACCGGAGATATGCACTTTGGTAATTATTTCGGGGCTGTGAAAAACTGGGTGCAGCTTCAGGAAAAATACGATTGTATTTTCGGTGTAGTGGATTACCACTCGATGACCATGCCTTATAAACCATCAAAGCTCAGGGAAAACACCTGGGATCTGATCTTCAACCTGCTCGCCACCGGCGTCAAAGCAGAAAATCTGTTTATTCAATCTCTGGTGCCGGAACACGCTGAACTGTCCTGGATTTTCAATTGCTTTTGCTCCTACGGCCAACTCACCCGCATGACCCAATTCAAAGATAAAAGTGTGCAGAGCAAGGAACAAAACAACGATTTCATTTCCGCCGGGCTGCTCACCTACCCTATCCTCCAGGCTGCCGATATCCTGATCTATCGTGCGGATTACGTGCCCATCGGCAAAGACCAGGTGCAGCACCTCGAACTCTCCCGCAACATCGCCCAGCGTTTCAACAACCAGGTGGGCAAAGAATATTTCGTGTTGCCGGAACCGTTGCTCACTGAAACGCCAAAAATTGCTTCCACCGCCGATCCGACCCGCAAAATGAGCAAAAGCGCCGGAGAAAAACACGCCATTTATCTCTTTGCCGATGCAGATCGCATCCGTAAACAGGTTCGTTCTGCTGTGACCGATACGGGCAGGTCGGCAGAGGCAGGTCAGATGAGCCCCGGCGTGGAAAACCTGTTCCTGCTTTTAAAGGCTTCGGATACCAGCCCGACTGCGTCAGGCGGGCGGGAACACGAAGCCTATCAGGCGCTGATGGCTGATTACTATAACGGTACGCTAAAATATGTCGATCTCAAAGAAGCAGTAGCCGAAGCCCTCGTCGAGATCAGCCAGAAATTTATAGAAAATAAAGCTGCGCTAAAGGCCGATGCCAGGGAGGTGAAAAACCGTGTGAGAGCCTCTTCACAGGAGATCCGGAAAAAAGCACAGGAAACCATCCGCGAGGTCAAAGAACTGGTAGGCTTGCAAAACCCGCCCGCATGATCCCGCTTTTTCAGGGCCTATCTGACACCAGGCAGGTTCAAAAAAAGTGGGATCGGGCGGGTGTGAAATTTTAGAAGGTAAACCGGTAACCACGAACTACAAATCACAAACCACGAACTAATTTTTCCATGAAAATAATTTGCATCGGAAGAAACTACATCGAACACGCGAAGGAACTGAACAACCCCGTGCCCTCGCAGCCGCTGATATTTATGAAACCTAGCTCAGCGCTACTCGTTGACAACAAGCCATTGTACTACCCTGAGTTCACAAAAGACCTGCATTACGAGGCGGAGATCGTTTTGAAGATCTGTAAAAACGGCAAAGCGATCCAGCCGCAGTTTGCTCAAAAATATTTCAAAGAGATTGCTTTCGGCATCGACTTTACGGCTCGAGACCTCCAGGATCAATGCAAAGCCAAAGGCCATCCCTGGGAGATCGCCAAAGCTTTCGACGGCTCGGCAGCCCTCAGCGAATTTATCCCCATCGACCTTGTAAAACACAATGCCGTAGAGTTTCAGTTGAAGAAAAATGACGAAGTCGTGCAGCATGGCAATACCAAAGACCTGATCTTTTCTTTTGAATACCTGATCGCTTTTGTTTCAAAATTTTTCAAGTTGCAAATGGGCGATTACATCTTCACAGGCACTCCGGCTGGAGTGGGGCCAGTAAAGATCGGAGACCGCCTCGAAGGGCTTATCAATCAAAATGCAAAAAACGACAACTGGAAATCCATGCTGACCTGCCATATCCGGTGATGGTTGCGGAGTAGATTTGTTAATTTGCGGATTTGAACTTCTCCACTTCACCTTAACACCATAATACCATATCGTAGCGAATCCCGCTTTTTCTCGAAAAAGCGGGACGATGAAATCGGGAATACCATATCGCAGCGTAGCGAAGATCCCGACCGATAGGTCGGGAATACCAATACACTCCTAAAGGCGACAAACCCATCATCAATTTGGCAGGTTTTTTATTTGTTTCGAAAAAGAGCCTTATTTTTAAAACATAAAAAAAATGAATCCATGAAACGTCCATAATTTTTTTAATCAAAAATTTAAAAATTGAGTGATTAAAAAAATTATGGTAAGTTTTGTTTGACCGCTAAATATAAAATTCATACACATGAAACGTCGCGAATTTATCAAAGGATCGGCCATTATCGGAGTTACTATTGCTACACCCTCTCTGGTCAGTTGTACGGGAATGTTCTACAACAAAACCTACCGCAAGGTTTTCAAAATACTAAACGCCAACAGAGCAATGG
Source organism: uncultured Saprospiraceae bacterium (assembly GCA_964551455.1). Taxonomy (GTDB): domain Bacteria; phylum Bacteroidota; class Bacteroidia; order Chitinophagales; family Saprospiraceae; genus JAHDHW01. The sequence goes on along the minus strand of CAZKDA010000050.1, from coordinate 16,264 downwards.
TCGGCACCTTGCCCATTCTCCGGGCTTTTGCGGGCGATCACCTCGACCACGTTTCGCCCTATGTCATGTTCGATGAATTCGGCCCGGTGGATCTGCGGGCAGGCAGCGATCCGCTTAGGGTAGATGCTCATCCGCATGCGGGAGTGGTTCCGACAACCTATTTCCTTTCGGGAACGGGGCACCATAAGGATAGCCTGAATTACGATTTTCAGATCGGCAAAGGGGAATTTATGATGTTCAGCTCAGGAAAAGGAGCGATCCACATGGAAGAAACCGGCCAGAAGCTATACGACGAAGGAGGCAAATACCACGGTTTTCAAATATGGCTCAACATGCCTGCTCAGTACAAATTCATCGACCCTTCGACCCATGTTTTTCGCGATGACAAAATGGATGAACTCGACAACCGCAACTATTCAGCGAAGATCGTCCTCGGCGAATTGTTTGGCGCCAAATCCAAAATAGAGTTACTGTCGCCTGCATTTTATTATCATATCAACATGAAACCCAACGGCAGGATCGACGTCCCGACCGACCCGCTCCACAATGCTTTTATTTATGTGATCGATGGAAATATCGAGATCGAAGACCGGAAAAATCTCAAAACAAACCAGATTGCCTTGTATCAGCGCGGCGAAAGCCTCCTCAACATTTACGCAAAAGAAAAAGCGGAAATTTTGGTGCTCGGCGGCCAGCCTCTCAATGAACCTGTATTTTCTTATGGCCCCTTTGTGATGAACAACGAGCAGCAAATCCGCCAGTGTATCCATGATTACAACAGCGGCAAAATGGGCAACCCGGATATCGTCAACCGCTAGAAATGCACCTTTTCCATTTCCGGGAACAAGTATAAATCATTTTAAACATTGCCACCCTTTAACCTACAATCCGAAATCCAGAATTCCTGGAAATACAACCGATCTGCCTGCTGGATCATCTTCGGCGCCGGCATACTACTGATCGTTTTTACATTTTCACGCACAAGGCTCACCACCAACCCGCTGTCGCGGATCATCACCGTCGAGCGCATCGTTGATGCTGGCACGATGGCGCATTCCACCCCTTCGGATACCACGGGGGTTGAACTTTCTGAGGATGCCATAAAGATCGGCGACAACATCTACTCCAGCAAGCCGCCAACCTATCCGCTCATCATGGCCGGACAGGCCTGGATATTAAAAATAATCACAGGAAAATCGTTTTACGAAAAACGCAATACAGCCATCTGGATGCTCACTCTGCTCAACCAGGTTTTCCCTTTTCTCATCATGCTGGCGCTGGCGCTGATCCTGGCACGGCAGTATTTCCCGGATGCCTGGACGATCAATTTTTTGATGCTTGCCATGTCTTTGGGGTCGCTGGCCTACGGTTACGCCGTGACGATCAACAACCATACTTTTGCTGCGGTTTTGCTTTTCATAGCTTTCTTCTGTACCTGGGCGATCTGGTTTAAAAACCAAACTTCATTGTGGTGGTTTGTTGTGCTTGGATTTTGCGGAGGGCTGGCTGCCGCCAACGATTTGCCCGGCCTTGCCTTTCTGGGTTTGTTTTTATTGGTAGCTTTTTTCAAAAATCCTGTAAAAGGGATCGTGGCGGGACTATTCGCCATGCTGCCGATTGCCGCGACCTTATACACTTATTTTGAAATTTCAGGGTCCGTAATCCCGGTGTATTTGCGAGGCGATCTGTACAAATTCGAAGGCAGCTATTGGCAAGACCCCGAAGATCACGATACTTTCAACGAATCGAAATGGACCTACCTTTTTCATATCACTTTCGGTCATCACGGTTTGTTTAGCGCAAGCCCGGTTTTGTTACTTGGAATCGCTGGACTTTTTAAAACATTGAAAAACAGGAGCCTGGAATATTGGAAGCTCATTGCTCTCAGCCTCGTGGGGATGACCGCTGTATTTCTATTCGTTTTGTTTCGCACAAAAAACTACGGCGGTTCTGCTATTGGAATGCGCTGGTTCATTTTATTTATGCCGATGCTGATGTTTGCCGGGCTTCCTGTGATCCACAGCCTTGGAAAAACCGTGACAGGAAAAATAATCGCCTGCATACTTTTGGCATTATCCATTCCATTGGTGGCACAAGCGCTGTATTGGGAAGGGTTCTTTCTGTCGATCCTGGAAACGTGGATATTCTGAGAATCCGGTGTATGAATTTTAGTAGTTTGCTTAGGGCTAAAGCCTGGTTTTGTTTTACTCTGGTTTCTCCGCTAAAGAGTGGAGTTAAAATTCTTACGCCCACGCTACAGCGTGGGCGTAAGAAGAAAGACATACCAGTATAGGAGAGAACAAACAAATGATCACTTTTAATAAACTTGAATCATGAAAACCTTTTCAGAAGAACTCATTGGGCAATCCATTGTCAGAATGGAAGAAAATACGGAAAGGATTGAAAAATGCCTGGCCATGCTGAGCGAAGATGAGGTCTGGAAAAAACCCAACCTCTCATCAAACAGCGTGGGCAATCTCATTCTTCACCTATGCGGGAATATACGGCAATACATCATTTCATCGCTCGGCAAAGCCGAAGATACACGGACAAGAGACCTCGAATTTTCAGCCACCGGGGGATTTTCCAAAAAGGAGTTGTTCGTTAAACTTTCCAAGACCGTTTCCGAAGCTGCCGGTGTGTTGAAAAACCTGGACGAAAAAGACCTGTTGACTGTGAACTCCGTGCAGTGTTATGACCTCTCTGGCATCGGTATCATCATCCACGTTGTGGAACATTATTCTTACCACACCGGCCAGATCGCATTCTGGACGAAGCTGCTGAAAGATAAAGACCTCGGATTTTATGCCGACCAGGATTTGGACGCAAAAAACGAAATTTAAAGACGGCTTCCGCAAAATTCACCCTTCATCCTTCACCCTTTTCAAATATACTTAACCCAATATTGCAGTGCTTTTTTGCTTTCCTGATCTTCATCGAGGTCTTTCCACGACAGGTAGCAAATATAGTTTTCCAGCATGGTATAGCCCCTGTTTTTCCAAAATTGGTCGAGCGTTTGGTAGTTGACTGGCTTTCGGGGGTGATCGGGTTGTCTGACCACTGCACAAAAAGCGATGGTGTCGAACTGCCCGAGGCTTTTGGCCCATGCTTCTCTTTCACGGAAGAATTTCACCCCGATCCCCGATCCTCTGTACTCCGGCAAAAGGACGGATTCACTGAAGTAGAAAATTTTGGAAACATCCTGACTATTTTCGATCCAGGGCTGCTGTATCTCTGCGTGTTCGTTTTCAAGGGGCATACCCGTGGAAGCGCCCACGACCTCGTCCTTGTCGAATGCGATCACGATGATGCTATTTTTTGAATTGATGAACGATTCGAGGTATTGCGCTTCATACTCCGGCGAGCCGTCGTACAAATAGGGAAATTCCCTGAACACCTTGATCCTGAGCCTCGCCAGGTCGTTTTTATATTGGTGCGCTTCGCTTCCGGAAAATGATCTTACGGTTACTGCCATGTGTCAAAAAGTTTGTTGATTGGTGATTCGGTTGTCCTTTATTCTGCATGATGAAAATAGCATTTTCTACAGTTTCGACAAATGTTGCACTGTCGCATTTGCTTTTAATAATGCAATATTCCGGTTGAGTGGTACGACCCCGATTGGGGTCGATTGTTCCTGAAAATTTATTTTTCTAACATAATTTGACCACGCTGTGGTCATTATTTTAGCATTTATTATCTATTAAAAGAGTGGGAATCTCGGTAGTAGAAATATTCCACCACGATGGGGTATTTTGTAAGGTGCTTTAGGTAATAAAGGCTTATGACCCCAGCGGGGTCAAACTATGTTAGCTTAAGAAAAGATTAATGATTCCCGACCCCATTCGGGGTCGCACTACTTTCATTAGGGTTCGAGATTCAGCGCACTTTTTTTCCAATATCGTGAAATAAACAGATCAGCTTATTTCCAATCAGGTGTATATTTGAAACCAAAAAAATCAATCATGAAAATAGCGATCATCGGCGGAGGGATAACGGGCTTGACCACTGCACTGGCCTTGAAAAAACTAAATATTTCCTGCGAAGTTTTCGAGCAGGCGCCCGCGCTCAACGAAGTTGGCGCCGGCATCATGCTCCAGGCCAATGCCATGAAAGCGCTGGACTGGATCGGCATCGGCGACGAGATCCGAAACGCTGGCGTTCAACTGGATATGGTGGCGATCACCGACCAAAATCTGTTGCCCGTGAGAAAAGCCAACAGCCGGTTCACAAGCGATGAGCAGGGCAACAAGATCACCGCGATCCATCGCGCGAAGCTACAGGAAATCCTTTTCCAGTCGCTACCCTCCGGCTGGGTACACCTCGGTCAGCAATATCAAAAGCATTCCATTGAAAACGACAAGTTGAGGGTTCATTTTCCCGGAAAAACCATCGAAGCTGACCTCTTGCTGGGCGCCGATGGCATCCATTCGAAGGTGCGGCAACAGTTGTTTCCCAATACTACGACCCGCTATTCCGGACAAACCTGCTGGCGGGGTATTGCAGATCTCAGGCTTCCTGACAAGTATAAAACTTTCGGCATCGAAGCCTGGGGCAAACAACTCCGGTTCGGTTTCATCAACATTGGCGGAGACAAAGTGTACTGGTTTGCGGTAACGCTGGCGGAAAAAGGCAGGAAGGATGATCGTTCGAATCTCAAGGCGCAATTGCTGGATACTTTTAGCGCTTTCGAAAATCCGGTTGCAGGCATCATTGAAAATACCGCGGTTGAAAAGATCATCCGGAATGACATTATCGACCTCCGTCGGATCGACCACTGGAGTAAAGGATGCGTCTGTCTGCTGGGCGATGCAGCTCATGCCACCACGCCCAACATGGGCCAGGGCGCCTGCCAGGGCGTTGAAGATGCCTATTATATCAGCAATATTTTAAGCCGCATCCCCGACCATGAAAAGGCTTTTACTCAGTTTGAAAAAGAACGCCGGAAAAAGGTGGATCATATCGTAAACACTTCCTGGCAACTGGGCAAATTGGCGCATAGCTCCATCGGCCAGCCCATCCTGAAGTTAGCTCTGAAAATGACCCCGGATTCCGTTTTGCTCAAACAAATGAGGGAAATGTATTCGATCAAAGAGCGGTTTGAATAATAATGCAAGTTGTAGATTGGGACCATCAGCAAAATGAAGTTCTCTAAAAAATGTTTAAGAGAATGTTTAAACATACTCTAAATTTAGAAAAATTAAAAACTGTTATACTTGTTCACGGATAAATTTCGGATTTTGCTTTTCCCGAAATTTATCCGTGAACAGTTATACCGACTACGCATAGATTAATTTTTATAATCCGAAATCTATGCGTTGTCGTGTATAATAGTGAATGAGAGCAGACAACCATTATCAAATGTGCAACTGGAGATTTTAAAAGCCTTCTCCTATAAGGAATGGTGATGAAGTACTTTGTAAACTAAATAAATTAATAAAACGTGGTTTTGAACTCACCCCCTACCTTCGCTTCGCTCGGTTTCCCCCTCTCTTGCAAGAGAGGGGGATCAAGGGGGTGAGTTCGAAATGGCAAATCAAATGTCAAAAAACTTACTTTACATAGTGATGAAGTACCTCAACATAAATAATCGACACGTTACTTTCTTAATTTATGTTACGGGGGGGGCATTTCAAGTTACGGGGGCACTTGAAGTGACCCCGTAACTTATATTTCACTCAAACCCGGCAGCGGGAAAACTTTTTAGATTTTTTCAGCAGGTCAAACATCTTGTAAAATAATTTTTAGACATGGATTTTAATAAACTAAACCCGGAAGAAGAACATGTGATCCTCCGTAAAGGCACTGAGCGGCCATTCACGGGAAAATACAATAACCATAAGGAAGAAGGCGTCTATACCTGCCGACAATGCAACGCCCCTTTGTACAGATCGGAGGATAAATTCGATTCGGGTTGCGGCTGGCCCAGCTTCGACGATGAAATCGAAGGAGCAGTAAAACACGTGCCTGATGCCGATGGCCACCGTACGGAAATTGTCTGTGCAAACTGCGGCGGGCACCTTGGCCATGTTTTTAAAGGTGAGCGTTTTACACCCAAAAACCTGCGGCACTGCGTCAATTCCATTTCACTGGATTTTGTCCCGGGTGACAAGAATCAATGACATTGCAAAAATTAAAATGTATCTTTCATTTTCAATAAATTTTTTCATACCAAAAAAACACGCATTATGGAAGGAATGATAAAAATCTGGAGCGCTCCTCAACTCTACCAGGTGGAATTGGCAAAACAAAAACTGGAAGACAACGGGATCGAAGCTTTCGTGATAGATAAAACGGAAACCATCACTCACGTGACAGGTTTCGCCGAGCTTTATGTTTATGAAAAAGATGCCGCCGCCGCAGAAGATATTTTGCAGCCTTTCTATGCCGGCGAAACGGGAGATTAATGTGATAATAACGCCGACAGGTCGGGATCACGAGTTATGCTAATTTCCTGATGCTTCGACAAGCTCAGCCCGCCCGCCCGACAGCCAGGCAGGCGCAAGTTTGCTAATGTGGTATTCCCGATTTCATTGTCCCGCCCCGACCCCGACACTTGTGTCTGGGTCGGGGCGGGATACGCTACGCTTCGATCTGATGTCTAATTCCCCGATTTATTGCCGTGCCTTCAGCCAATCCAGGATTTCTGCATTTTTTTTGGAAGCGATATCGTCAGGCAAGGGTACGTTTATATGTTTTAACATATCGATGGCGACGCGTTTTTCCTTTCCCGGATCAGAATAATCCCGGAGGATGATATAGCGGTTGTCACGAGCATTTTTCGGCACCGTGGTTTCCACTTTCAAGGGTTGGGGAAATAGTTTTTGAACTTCAAACATATTGCCACCGGCGTCGGCATCCGTGACGGGATAAATAGCCTGATAGCGTTCGTTTCCGGCTTCCAGCAAAAACATATAGCGAAATTCTTCCGTGTTGGGGATGTTGAACTCCGCAACAGCCATCACCGGTTTCGGATTGGCCTTGTCGCTGATGTCAAAAGCAAAAGGACCAAAATCCACAGCCTGCCCCATAATGTAATGCTCCCAAACCATCAAACCTTTGATCATACCGGATTGTGCATCCACCGCTTCGCGTTCCGTAACATAGGAAGGTTCCAGGGATTTTGAGAGCTTTTGATTTTCTGCATCATAATAATAAAAATTGGTAAAGCCCTGAATGCCGACGATCTTGTTCGTGCTTTCATAACATCTTGGAGCAAGGTAGTAAGGAAAATCAGCGCTCCGGTTGATGGGCAGTGTGGTCTTGAGCAGGCTGGAACAATCGGTGGTATTGAATACCTCCAGGATGCGATCGCTGTCGCCCAATGCTGCGTCGTAAGTTGACTCGTCGGCTGAGATGGCTATCATCTGGGCGATGTCGTCCATCCTGAATACATTGATCTCGCGAGCTTTCCCGCTAACGGGGCAATCCTTCAGATCCTGTTTTTGTATTTTGCCTTCTTCCTCCGTGATGCCAGGTTGTCTTTGAGTGGAAGTATCATGAGAGGTTTCAGCACTCTGATCATTGCCTGTAGGAGCGGTCGTATCATCGCAGGCAAATAACAGTATGGTCGAAATGAAAAGCGCAATCTTCAGAGTATTTTTCATTGGTATTTTTTTTCGAAATAGATCATATTACCATCATCCCCAAATTTAGCATTTTTTAATTGTTTCTTGCATCGTCCGCTGAACTTGTGCTTTTTTGGTGTTCCCAATCTCATCGTCCCGCCCCGACCCCGACACTTCGTTATAAGTCATAACCTTTCGCCTCTAACCTTCAGCCTTTAACCCATAGCTACTCCTCCTTCGCCAGCTTATTCATACCCACGTAATAGATCAGCATCCAGTCGTCGCCGAATTTTGAGAAGCGGCGTTGCATGCCGTACTGCCCTCCTCCGACGGTGATGTTTTCAATGACCATTTCATCGGTGATCTTTTTGAGGCTTCGCGAAAAACTTCCTTGTGCATTTTCAAACGGATGGTGCATCACCCAGTTTTCGCGCTGCCAACGGAAGTTATTCCCGGCGAAAGCGGCGCTATCGGCATTGGAAGGAATGCCCTGCAAGGGGAAGAGTATATGCTCCAACTGATACAAGCTATCTTCGTGAAACCGTTGGTAAAATGCCAAAAAATCCGGAGGCAGGCTCTCGTTTTCTTCTGCATAATCCGAAGCCGTTTCCGTAAGCTCCCGCCCAACATCCGCCTTTTTCCTGAGTATGAATGTGAAAACTATGGTGGTAAAGATCACTCCCGCCAGAAAGCCGATAAAATATTTCATGTTTTTAGATGTCAGATTATTAGATGTCAGACGATAGATGTCAAAACTTGTCACGCAGAGGCGCAAAGACGCTAAGATGAACAGAAACTAGAAACTAGAAACTAGAAACTAGAAACCAACCGCACATCACCAAAATTCTCCGTGGCGAGTACAAGGATATAATCGTCAATTTGTTCGTAAAAAATATCGCATTCCAGCCGGAAGCCCTCTTTCTCCACAAAACCCGAGCATTTTCCAACCTTCAGATCAAAGGCAAAAGGTTCGATAAAAATATGCTTTCGGAAATCCAGTTGCTTTCTGCCATAAGCCTTATAAAGCGCCTCTTTTGCTCCCCAATAAACATGAAGATGCTCCAAACGGTTTTTGGAATCCAGGTTTTCCAATTCTTCTTCACGCATGAATTTGTGGGCAATGCGGTCGATTTTTTCCACCAATTTTTGGATATCCACCCCCACGAATCTCGGAGAAGCCATCACCGCCGTCAGTTCGCGCGAATGACTGATCGAAATCTGGTACAGCGAATTTTCGAGATAAGGTTTGCCAAATTCATCAACCAGGCAGGCGCCTCTGTCCTCCCGACCAGACATCAGGTGAAGCAACCACCTTCCGGCAAGCCATTCGAGGCGGCGGTGTCCTTTCATCTTTTGCAATGAGACCATCTCTTTCGGAAACAATTTCAATTGCTCCATAAAAAAATCTTCCGGTTCCGTGATCCGCCAAAGGCCAAGTACTCCTTCCGGTTTGACAGGTCTGTTGAAAACTAAAGGCATCGTGCCGTTCAATTTTTAATAAAAAAAACCAAGTTAGAAAAAATTATAAAAGGTAAGACAAACAGGTTGTAAAGTAAAATTCGTAAAATTGACCTTTTCACAGAGTGTGTTGAAATTTTCATGATTGAGCGAAAAGCGAGTGAATTTTATACTGAATCTCGTTTTTTGTGTCAAAAAAACGGGACAGCCAATTAATGGAAGTTTAAACATACTCTCACCTCGTCTGTTTTTATTGTATTTCAAAACATAAATGCTTTGCATTTAACGATCAATAAAATTGCTCAACTACGCGGCCACAAAGCTGCGATTTTTGATTTCGCAAAAGCCAGTGACCCCCACCATTTCCTCACCGGCGCCGGCGACGGTTGGATCGTACAATGGAATATCGCCGAACCGGAAAACGGCAGGTTGATCGCAAAAGTTCACCGAAATATCTTTTCACTTTTTTCCCTTCCCGAAAGAAACCTGATCATCGCCGGAAACATGGACGGCGGCTTGCACTGGGTGGATACCGAAAACCCCGACAACACCAAAAACATCGCCCACCACCAAAAAGGCGTGTTCGATATTCAACATATCGGCGACCAGATATACACACTCGGAGGCGGAGGCATGATCAGCCGATGGTCAGTGGCGGAGCGCCGCGCTTTGGAGAGCTTTCACATCTCCCATCATAGCCTCCGTGCCCTGGCATCCGATGCGGCTCGCAGCGAACTGGCGGTGGGAGCCAGTGACAACAACATCTACATCCTCGATGAAGAAAGCCTGAACATCAAACATATCATTCGGAATGCCCATGAAAATTCCGTTTTCACTGTCCGGTACAGCCCTGATGGCCATTACCTCCTGAGCGGTGGCCGCGACGCACACCTCAAAGCCTGGGCAATTGAAAGAAAATTCGAGCTGGTATCCGAGCAGGCCGCGCATTGGTTTACTATCAACCACATCGCTTTTCACCCGGAAGGCCATATCTTCGCCACCGCCAGCCGCGACAAGACCATTAAGCTCTGGGATGCCGAAAGCTTCAAGCTCCTCAAAGTCATCGACACCATAAAAAACGGCGGCCACATCAATTCTGTCAATAAACTTTATTGGTCAACCTACAATAATTATTTACTTTCGTGCAGCGACGACCAGAGCATCATCATCTGGGAAATAAAAACGGAGTGAGGGAGGAGGAGTTATGGGTTATGGGTTATGGGTTATACGATAATACCCAAACCTTTAACCCATAACTTTTGACCCTTTCCCTTTAACCTCCGTGAACTACAAACCACGAACTATGAACTACAAACCATGATACTTTCAGACAAAAAAATATTAGAGGGAATAGCGAAAAAGGAGATCATCATCGAGCCTTATGACCGCAAATATTTGGGTACCAATTCGTATGATGTACATTTGGGAAAATACCTCGCTGTTTACAAGGATCACGAATTGGATGCAAAAAAACACAACGCCATCCGGGAGATCGATATCCCTGAAGAAGGCTTTGTATTGCAGCCCGGAACACTGTATCTCGGCGTCACGCAGGAATACACTGAAACCCACAATGCCGTACCGTTCCTCGAAGGAAAGTCGAGCATCGGGCGGCTGGGCATCGACATTCACGCCACTGCCGGAAAAGGAGACGTAGGTTTTTGCAATACCTGGACGCTGGAAATCTCCTGTGTGCAGCCCGTCCGCATCTACGCCGGTATGCCTATCGGCCAGTTGATCTACTTCAAAGTTGACGGTGATATCGAAAATTATTACAACAAAAAAGTCGGCGCCAAATACAACCAACGCTCCGTAAAGCCGGTCGAATCCATGATGTGGCAAAACAAATGGTGAGTCGGGAATACGATCTTTAATGACACAATTGAATGAAGGAGCAAAAAACTTCAACTTTTCTCAATCAGCAGTTAGCTAACGATCTGTAAATTGTTTCACTCAAAATTTGTGACGCTGTGCTAATCGCCAATACCCGCAAATGAACCTTAAAATTATATCCGCAGGCGCCGGAAGCGGCAAAACATACCGGCTCACTCACGAATTGGTGCAACTGCTCAAAAGCGGCGTACGCGCCGGTGGGATCATTGCCACTACCTTTACCACCAAAGCCGCCGCTGAATTGCAGGAGCGCGTCAGGGTAAAGTTGCTCGAAGAAGGACTGACCGATGAAGCCAACGACTTAGCCAATGCCCTGATCGGAACAGTTCACAGCCTGGGGGTGAAACTCCTCAAACGCTTTGCATTCGAAGCAGGGGTATCCCCGGAGGCGGCCATCATCGCCGATGAAGACCAGCAGGTGATGTTCAACAAATCGCTAGCTACCGTGCTGACCAACGAAAAAATCCAGCAAATGGAATATTTCGGTGAACGCCTCGGCCTGAACAAAAACGGCAGATACGACTGGCGCCTCGAAGTAAAAAAAATATGCGACGTAGCCCGCTCCAACGACTTCTCCACAGAAGTGCTCGAAAAAAGTAAATCGCTTTCTTTCCAGTCGTTTGAACAGTTTTTAAGTCCTGTTTCCGACCAGCCCGCTTCTTTTTTTATACAAAGGTTGAAAAGCCTTTTGCAGGAAACCATCGACAGGCTGGAAAACAACGCAGATGAGACAAAAGTCACTGCCGCGGCAAAGGACACCCTCAGCGCTTCGCTGAACCTCCTCAACCTGAAAGGCGAACTCAACTGGCACGATTGGGTCAAAATTGCCAAACTTTCCACCGGAGCCAAAAGCCGCGACGACGTCAGTGAATTGATCGGCTTTGCCAGTACCCACGATGCACATCCTGAATTTCACGCCGACATCCGCAATTTTATCTACGGCATTTTTGAGATCGCCATCGAAGCCATCCGCGAATACGACCTTTACAAAAAACAGCGCGGGCTGATCGATTACATCGACATGGAAATCCAGGTGAAACGATTGCTCGATAACCCCAAAGTCAGGGAAGTGCTCAACGCCGAGCTTGATCTGCTCATGGTGGATGAATTCCAGGACACCAGCCCCATCCAGTTGGAAATATTTTTAAAACTTTCCACAATTGCAAAACACTCCGTCTGGGTGGGCGATCCGAAGCAGTCGATCTATGGATTCCGTGGCGCCGATCCAAAATTGATGCAGGAGATCATTAAAGCCGTCGGCGGCATCAAAGCGGAGGATATCCAGGAGTTTTCATGGCGTTCCAGGCAGGACCTTGTCCATCTCAGCAATGCACTGTTCTCCAAAGCCTTTACGGAGATGCCCGTTGAGCAGATCGTTTTGAAATCAAAAAGAACCAAACTGGATAACCCCGCCGACCCAAATTTCAAAGCCGAACCGCTGGAATTGGGCGACGCCGTAGTTCACTGGCATTTTCAATATGATGGCGAAGGACGGATGCCGGGCAGGCCCTGGATGGAAAATTGCATCGCTCATGCGGTAAAACTGATGTTGGAACGCGAAACTTTCATTTTACCAAAAAATGCAAAAACGAGCAGACGGCTCCAACCCGGCGATATAACCATCCTTTGCCGCTCGAATCACGAATGCCTGGAAATTGCCGAAGCCTTGCATCGTGCAGGGCTGAAAGCCGCGATCTCCCGCAACGGCCTGTTGCTCACTGCCGAAGCCAGGCTGATCCTCGCCTGCCTGAAGTTCATCCTCAACCGCGCTGACTCGCTTTCCATCGCAGAGATACTGCTCCTGGCCGCCCGCATGGATATCGAAACCATCATTGAAAACCGGCTGGATTACCTGGAAAGGCGAAAGCTGAAAAACGGGCTGCCGCCCTGGGCTTCCGAATTTCCGATCATCGAACAACTCAACCGGCTCAGGGCGCAGGTTGAAGAACTCTCCGGTGCAGAAATTCTGAACCTCACGCTCGAAGAACTGGACCTCCACCGCATCATTTCAGGCTGGGGGAAAGTGCCGCAGCGAATGGACAATATCGACGAACTACGAAAACTGGCCTTGCAATACGAAGAAGCCTGCAACCGACTGCACACCGCAGCTTCACTCGGCGGTCTGCTCCTTTGGCTCAACGAACTCGAAAGCAATGTGCAGGATACGCAAGGCTCCGGCGAAGGGCAGGAAGCCATCAACGTGATGACTTACCACAAAAGCAAAGGGCTGGAATGGCCTGTGGTGATCTGCCACAGCCTCGAAGGAAAACTGAGAGATACGGTCTGGGGCATCAATATCATCAACGAAACGGATACCATCGACCTCGACAACATCCTCGGCAATCGCTGGCTCCGCTATTGGATCAATCCTTATTCTGACCAGCAACACAAAACCCCTCTTCTTGAACGCATCAACGAAAGCGATATTAAAAGCCAGGCAACGCAGCAGGCATTGCAGGAAGATACCCGCCTCTTGTACGTCGGTGTCACGAGGGCGCGCGATTACCTCGTTTTCCCGACAAGGGATAAGCCCACCTGCTGGCTCAACCGCATCTGGCACAACGGCGATGAAACCACCCCCACCATTGACCCGTCCAGCTTTGAAACGCCCTGGGAATGGATGGGCGAAACGATTTTGAAGGATACGCCCGGCGAATTGGTCTTTCCGCGAGATTTCCCGCACACGGACATCATCGAAGGGGCGATCCGTTTTTTTGAAGAACGCGCCGGCAAAACTTTCTACCCGCCCTATCAAATCGACCTCAACCACGAAACCTTCAATACGGATTATAGCTTAAAAATATCTTCGCCAGCCGTTTACTGCCAAGCGCTTTCGTTGCAGGAGGAGGCGGATCAATATGCCGTTGCGAAAATGCTCAAGGCTTTTTTTGTGGCCGACCATTTAGATTATCAACCGGAAGCAAGGCTGGAAATGGCGGAGGCGTTTGTCGGGCGCTACGATCTTGCGGAGTTTGTCGAAGCGAAGGAAATGGTGGATCGCTCCACGGCTTTTTACAATTTTTTAAAAAATAATTTTACCATAAAAAAAGTGCATCGCAAATATCCCTTGACTTTTCATTACCAAAATCGGAAGTTTGAAAAGATCGTCGATTACATCCTCGAAACGGAAGATGGCCTTGTGCTGATCCAAAACAGCGGTTTCGCGGGCGGTGAAAAGAGCTGGAGCAAAAAATCTAAAGAACTGTCGGATTTCCTGTATCTGAGCAGCCTGGCAACACAGGATATTTTCGGAACACAAGCCACAAAACTTTATGTCCATTTCATTCTCGGTGGCGCTTTGCAACAAGTGGCGGTACAGCCGCGGGTTGTCGCAGGAAAATTGTTTTAGGACGATCTTTTATAAAATGATTACCCTCCCGCAATTGCAGAGGTTGCAAATTCATACATATTTCAAAAGTTTTGTGATATTTCCAGATCGTTGATAATCAATACCAAATGCACCCGGATGTTGCAACTTTCGGTTGAAATTCACGAATAAAAGATCAGCGTCAATGATTTTTAAATTACTTTGCAATACGGCAATTTCGCAGGAATAATCCGGCTATATTTTAAAAAAGTATATTTTAATATGCCAAAAACCTTAGACACCATTCTTACGATTACCATTTTGGTTTGTATGGGCTTGTTGCTGCTTTATGGTCATTGCGAGATCAAAAAGCTCGACAAAACCAAAGATGCCAATACGGTAAGCTCTTCGATTGCAAAGCACATCAATCACGGAACTTCCCCTGAAACCGTTCCGGATAATCCTCCAGCGAGCGAAGACGACGGCGTCACCGAAGATGACGACTTTGAAGAATACGAAGAAGAAAGCGACGAAGATGTTTTTATCGAACCTGCCGAAGAAGTAGCGATACCTGCCCCGGTTCCGGCTCCGGTGACTGTTGAAGCAAAATACCTGATCATTGCGGGGTCCTTTAAAAGCCGTTCGAATGCCGAAAGCAAGGTGGAGCAACTGAAAAAAATGGGTGTTTCGTCTGAGGTTGTCCGGCTGGCAAATTCCGATCTTTTTTCGGTTTGCATAGCCAAATCCGAGACGGAACAGAAAGCGAACGACGCATCATCAAAGCTGCTGGTACATCACAAGATCAAATCATACGTTTATAAAGTTCCTGAATAGGGTGTCGGGTGTCAGGTTTCGGGTGTCGGGTTTCCGGTGTCGGGTGTCGGGTGTCCCGACTTCGTCGGGATCTACGCTACGCTTCGATCGGGTGTCGGGTGTCGGGTGTCCGGATCCTGGTTCCAACTCAACGACTTCCCGACTCAACAACTCAACAATCTTAAAATCCGGTTTCTTCCAGTCTATTCCAACTGATTTTTTTATGCAACTTATGGAAACAATAAAATCATGCTTCGTTTTTGTTAAAATAATTCTATTTTTATTCAAAATTAAAACACTATGAACCAGACAATAAGAATCATCATCATCGGCCTTTTGATCGTTGCGCTTGCAATCTGGTCAGTGGTCGTATTCCGCTCTTGCCAGGAAACCGCAAAGCCTGTGGAAGACACTTCCACATCCGTTGACACCACCAGCCTGGACGACTTGTTCCTCGATGACGATACCACCGATGTTTTTGAAGAAGATGAATATATCGACGAAGACGAGGACGATGCCACAACTGATTACTCCGCCAATAATACTGCTTCGACATCTGACGAAGGCCAGTTTTTGGTAATCGCCGGCGCTTTTGAAGTCGAAGCCAATGCCAGGAAACTCGTCAACAGACTAAACCAGAAGGGATACAAAGCGGGAATTCGCGTTTTTCTCGGATCGAGATATCACGCCGCTGTCGTCGGCGCTTATCACGACATGGACGACGCTTTCGATGTAGCGATCAAACTTGCCGATGAAGGTTACAAAGATGTGTATGTCCACAAAAAGCGAAAACCAAAGAAGAAATAAATAGTTTGTGGTTTGAAGCCTGCCTTTGCCGCCTGCCTGAATGCTCTTGGCAGGCAGGTCAGGCAGGTTTACAGTTTGTAGTTCACGGGGGTTAAAAGTTATGGGTCATAAGTTATGGGTAATGGGTGAGAGGTTTGTATCATAATTCATAACCAATAACGCATAACTTCTTCCTTCTTCTCTCTTCACTTACAAATAAAAGGCAGGAACTGATCGTACCAATTCACTTGCATTAAGGCTCTTACTTTTTTCAGATCAAGGCAGGCGTTTTCCAGTTGGTTGGCTTCGATGTAGGCTTGTCCGCGGAGCGCCAGAAACTCTGCATTTTCGGGGAACAGATTAACGGCAGCGCTGAATTTTTCTATGGATTGTTCCAGCGAATCGGCTTCAAACAGTTCGATCGCTTCCTGGAGCATGGCAG
>CAZKDA010000049.1:8672-25174 GCA_964551455.1 uncultured Saprospiraceae bacterium | reverse complement strand
GTTGTGGTGTTTTGGTGTTTTGGTGTTTTGGTATTCCCGATTTCATCGGGATCTTCGCTGCGCTTCGATTTGGTATTCCCGATTTCATCGTCCCGCTTTTTCTCGAAAAAGCGGGGTTCGCTCCGATTTGGTGTTTTGGTCAATTACTTATAGCTTTTAAAACATAACTCATGAATTCTGTCTATCGTCTAAAATCTCATTTATTTGCGCCTGGTTGCAATTTCCGGGTCGATCTGTAAGGCTTTCTGCCGCAGTTCGGAAGCTTTGGCTTCGTTGCCTGCATAAAAGTAAGCATTTGCCAGGTTCCATATTGCTTCGGCGTTTTCCGGTTGTTTTTCAAGGGCTTTTGCAAAGAAATTAATTGCCTTGTCGTGCCGCCCCTGAACGCCATGTGCTACCCCCAGCAATCGCAGGGTTTCATATTCATCCGGGCGCAATTCGTATGCCTTTTCCAAATATTTGAGCGCCGTGGACAAATCGCCTTTTTGTTCGCCGTAATACTTGCCTGCTTCGCGATAGGTGATTCCCAGATTATTCGTGGCCTCTTCGTCGCCAGGCGTCATTGCCAGTATTTTTAAATAATAACTTATCGACTTTTCATATTCCTGTAGGTAGTTGTAACAATTACCCAACTGCAACATGCTGTTTTTATAGGTCGGATGAATACTGAGCGCCTTTTCCAGATATTGAACGGCTTCCACAAGTTTTTGCTTTTTCAAGGTTTCATTTTCGTGGTCGTGATAGACCCGGATCAGATCGCCGCCAACGGCGTTGTTGAGTTTTGCACTGTTGGTTGAAACTTTAACATCTGTTGTAAACAACGTGAAGTTGTCTTTCCAAACCTCGTTGCGGGAAATCGTTTTTATACTAAAAAACAAAACCACAATGGCAGTTAAAACCAAGGCCGGATTGAGTTGGCTGAATGAACTGAGCTTTTTGCCCGCTATCTTTTCCGACAATCGGAAAGCCAGAATCGCTACGATGAAACAAAACCCCACAGATGGCATAAACATAAACCGCTCCGACATCGGAACGCCCACTGCGAATACGATATTTGAAACGATGGACAAAGTAACCAGGAAATAAAAAATACCAAAACTGACCGGATCTTTTTTTAAAAACCCTTTTACCGCATAAACAAAAATAGCCAGGTACAGCAGCAGGCTTACAACAGACTGCCAATCGCTCCAATTCATTATGCCAACCTGCCTGGGATAATAATCGTGGGTCAACGGATGCGGAAAAATGAGCAACTGGATGTATTTTCCAAGTGTATAAAATACAGTAGCCAGTTTTTCTCCGGCAGTGAAAGGCACCCATTGGTTTCCTTCTATTTTCAGGAACGGATTGTTCATCAGTTCTTTCGACGGCTCACCCAGCGACCAGCCGAGCACGGAACCCCGGATAATGAGGAATACCACCGTAGCCGCCAAAAGCGGAAGTGAATATTTGAAAATATCGTTTGTTTTGGCTTTTGTAAAAAAGTAAAACATCAATGGAATGACAGCCAGGAAAGTGATCGCATTTTCTTTGGAAAGCAAAGCGATGAAAAAAACGATAGCCGCTCCGATATAAAAAACCGGCTTTTTTTCATAATGGGCACGGATCGTCAGGTACGCAGCAGCCAGGCTTCCCAGCAATGCGATGATCTCATCCCGCCCCTTGATATTGGCGACTACCTCCGTGTGGATGGGATGCGCCATAAAAAGAAATGTGGCAATAAACGCTAATCCGTAAGCAAATACTTCACTTTTTCCAGGCAATAACAATTTCAATAGGAGCAGATACAAAACTATCCCTGTCAACCCGTAAAACAGAACATTAAATAAATGTCCGACAAAGGAAGTTGTATAAATGGTATTCCCGACAGCGTCTTTTGCGACCGTTCCATCCGGATTTTTTTTAGGTGTTTTAAAAAATTGCCATTCGATGGCAAACATGATGAGGGTAAACGGGCGGTATCTTCCTCCGGCTACGAGTTTGTCTTTCCCTTCTGTTTTAAAAAAGCCTTTGAAGGTGTCGTATTTCAAAATTTCATCGATGCCTGCCACTCCTTGCTTAGTGTACATATTATCAATGATGACGATGGCGTCGTCCTGGGTGTAATCATGGCTGAGGGTGTTGAAATAAAGCACAAAAGCAAACAGGAAAATAGCCGCACAAACCCACATCTTGTTGGTGAGGAACTTGACTAACATTCCACTGCCAGCGTTGGGCTTTGCAATTTCGTCGTGGGTGTTTGTGTTTTTTCTTTTCCTGGATTTCGCCATGCCGTCCGGATTAATGACCAGCCAAATTATTGATTTTTTGTAACTATTCAGCAATATAATAATACAACCCGAAAAGCAGAACTTTGAATTGTTTCTCTTTCTCCGGAAATAAGTTCTGTGGGAAAATTATAGTGTCCCGCTGATCTCGCTGATCCACGCAGAACCTGTCCCTGCCTGAGTGCCTCGGCAGGCAGGACGCAAGGCGTGAACTTGTGAGAAATAAAACTTTCAATTGTTTCTCTTTCTCCGGAAATAAGTTCCGCGGGAAATTATAGTGTCCCGCTGATCTCGCTGATCCACGCAGAACCTGTGAGAAATAAAAAAATCAGGCAAAGGCGCAAAGAATCAAAGAAAAATAAAATTACGGAGATGCTGTTTACTTCAGCTTTCGATCAAACCGTTTTTGGTTTTATGCGCTTTATATCGCCCTTTGCCGAATTTGGTTCCGTTGAAGATTTCTGTTTTGCGGAGCGCTTTTCGTTGGTCTTCGGGGAGTTTTATAAAATCGCTGCATTTCTGAGAACAACAATGATCGTATTGCGCAGCACATTTTTCGCATTGTATGAAAAGGATGTGGCAGGCATCGTTGGCGCAATTGACATGGGTATCACAAGGCTCTCCGCATTGATGACAACAGGCTATGGTTTCTTCGCTGATCTTTTCGCCCAATCGCTCGTCGAAGACAAAGTTTTTGCCGAGGAACTTGTTTTTCAAACCTTTGGCCTCCACCTGCCGGGCGTATTCGATGATGCCGCCTTCGAGCTGGAACACATTTTTAAATCCACGGTGTTTGTACCAGGCGCTGGCTTTTTCGCAACGGATACCGCCGGTGCAGTACATGACGAGATTTTTTTCCTTTTTATCTTTCAACATATCTTCGATGATGGGCAAGGATTCGCGGAAAGTTTCCACATCCGGCAGGATGGCATTTTCAAAATGGCCGACTTCGCTTTCGTAGTGGTTGCGCATATCCACCAGGATGGTATCCGGGTCGTCGGTCAGGCGGTTGAATTCTTCTGCGCTGAGGTGTTTTCCTTTTTCTGTTACGTCGAAAGTTTTGTCGTTGAGGCCGTCGGCGAGTATCTTGTCGCGCACCTTTATTTTTAAAACATAAAATGACTTTCCATTATCTTCGATAGCTGTATTCAAGCGGATTCCTTCCAGAAAATCAATGGCGTACAATTGCTTTTTAAAATCTTCAAAGCGGTTTTCCGGAACGGAGATCTGCGCGTTGATGCCTTCGGTTGCAACATAAGTGCGCCCGAAAACTCCCAGCTCGCTCCATTCCATAAACAACTGATCCCTGAATAGTTTCGGATCGGAAATTTTCGCATACTGATAAAATGAAATGGTGATCCTGGGTTCAGCACCTTCGAGCATCCGCTTTTTTAATTCCTCCTTGTTTATCTTATTATACAACTTTTTCATTTTATGGGCTATGGGTTATGGGTCAGGAGTTAGGAGTTAGGATTATTGTTTACCATTCACTGTTCACTGTTTACCGTTTACCGTTCACTTTTCACTTTTCACTTTTCACTTTTCATTATTCGCTTCCTACTGCTACATTTTCATCTAGAAACTGTTCTTTGGGCAGATTCAGCCAATCGAGTGTATTATTACAAAAAATCGCTTCGACGGTTTCGTCCGGCAAACCCATTTTTTCGATGAAGGCACCGATCTCCAGATCGCCCAATGGAAACGGATAATCGGAGCCTAAAGTCACTTTTTCCGCCCCAACGGTTTTCAAAATATATTCCAGCAAAACCGGGTCGTGCGTAATGCAATCCACCCAGAATTTTCCGAGGTAATCGCGCGGATTAACATTATTGTCAATAGCAACCAGATCGGGGCGGCAATTAAAACCATGCTCAACCCTTCCGATAGTTGGCAAAAAAGAACCGCCGGCATGTGCAAAATTACAACGAAGATCCGGCAATCGTTCCATAACGCCGCCAAAGATCATGGAGCAGATGGCGCGTGAAGTTTCCGCAGGCATACCCACGAGCCAGGGCAGCCAATACTTCTCCATGTTTTTAAACCCCATCATGTTCCAGGGGTGGACAAAAACCGCCATACCCAACTCCTGGCAGGCTTCGAATATCGGGAAAAATTGTTCTTCGTTGAGATTGAGGTCATTGATATTGGAACCGATCTGGATGCCAACGAGGCCGATAGTTTTGCAGCGTTCCAGTTCCTTGATCGCAAGTGTTGTATCCTGCATCGGCACGGTAGCCAGACCGATATAGTTTTTCGGGCAATCGTGTACCGTCTGTGCGATGTCATTGTTCAAAAACATGGACAACTCCAGTGTATCAGCCGGTTTAGCCCAGTAGGAAAACATCACGGGAATCGTGCAAATCACCTGCACCTGCGTGTCGTGTGTAGCATATTCATCAATGCGGAGTTGCAGATCCCAGCAGTTGGCCTCGATCTCGCGGAAGAATTTTTCCCCTTTCATCATTTTGGCAAATCCAGGACGATGGTGTACGAGATGGATAAAATCGCCATAGCCGAATTTTTCTGCAAACCTGGGCAGTTTTTCCGGGATGATGTGGGTGTGCATATCGATTTTCAACATAACCTAACCTCAGTTTATGATCCGTTTTAAAAAATGATCCCGCAAAAATACAATCCATTTTGCCTATAAAAAAGGCTCGGTGCAATTTAACTGCGACCGAGCCTTTTTTAAATTTATGCACTGACATGCTCCAACTTCTTAATTTAGCCGTTGTTCACCGCACTACCACTTTCCCTCCCATTATCTTTTCCGATTGTAGATCAACCACCCGCCCGACCCTATCATGCGGGTCATACGGGCGGGCCTCGATCCAATATATCCCTGACGGCCATCCAGAGGTGGACACCACAAGGTATGAATTTGCAATAGCAGAATATCTTTCAATGCCTAAAAAGTCGATGATCCTGATCGCGTATTTTCCCTCCGACAATTCAATCGTAAATTGAGATTTCGCAGGATTGGGATATACCTTCATGTTGAAAGCATCTTTTTCAGAATCGGCCTTCAGCGCTGAAACCTTTTCTTCAGACTCTTCAACATCAATTTTCTTGTTGGTTGGCAAAGTCAGTAGGTGACATAATGGTTACCGCAGATTGAAATTCAGGGAAAAGGACAAAGCTTTTCATAAAACAGAGTTTTAAGCACACTATGATCCCGACCTGTCGGATCGGGACAGACGCAGGCACAGCCTACGCCAAACTGGGTTTTTGATAAAAAGTATATTTCGGGCATGACTTTACCTCTTCGCAAAAGGCGAAAGTCATTAAAAAATTGATCCAATTATGACTTGGGATTAATGCTTTTTTTTAAGCTTAATAATGATATTTTACATCGAATCTTCCATCTGTTATTTGCAGCGTATCATTACAATCAGCAGCTATCACGGTAAAGTTAAATAAGCCTGAAATAATTTTGTTTTCGGTATCTAATCTATTAATGATTAAGTTATAGGAACTTAAAGTATCCATTTCAAATTCATCACAATGATCATTATAATCTCTAAGTTTACAATTCTTTCGGAAAAAAGAAGAGTCAATTCTAATAACGGAACAATGTAAAAACAGTGTCTGATTTATGTTTTGGCTCTCTATATCACGTTCTGCTACAATTCGCAAATAATCTTCATCATCATATTGTGCATCCACTACTCTTTCTCCAAAAAGGATAGGATTGTCTTCAATATGAGCTACCCAGGCTTCACCATTGACCAGGCAGCCGAAGGTGTTTTTTCCTTCCGTAGTAGCCGGTGGGAGCTTATCTATGGGTTTGATATCATCTTTACCGCAGGTAGCGGCGAGGAAAAGGATTAAAAAGAGAATTGAGTGTTGAATTTTCATGCCTTTGTTTCTATTAAGGAGTTTTTTGTAAGTCAGCTTTGAATTGCTTTCATTTCGCTTCGGCTACAAAATGCAAAAAAAAACTTGCTACTCAAAGTTTTTCACGAAACATTTTTGTTTTTTAACATGCGATAGATTTCGTTTGGTGCAATGGAACATGGATCACGCAGATCAGGCGGATTGCAGCAGATTTTCAATCCGCGAAAAATCTGCTATATCCGCGAAATCCGTGTTCCATTTCGCAGAAAGGGAAACAAGGTAGAATGGACACAGCCTACACAAACCGGGGCTTTTTTCAATTTTTCACCAGCTTTCCACTGAAGCTTGTGGCGGAATTGGTTATTTTATAAAAATACACACCGCCCGATAAACCATCCAGAGAAATAATTTCGACGGTTTCACCAATCAGATCAACCTGCTTGGCAAACAGCCGCTGCCCGGAAACATTGAAAATTTCGAGGGTATTTCTTCCATTGATGTTTTGAAATTCAAAGGAAACCAGATCATTCACCGGATTTGGGAAAACCCGAACGGAAGGAATGGAATTTACCGTTTCGGTGCTGGTGATCGTCAAAGCAAGTTCCACCGCCGCGAGAGCATCGATGCGGCCATAGCCATAGCTGTAGTTGGGCACTTCGGTTCCGGCAATTCCGCCGCATTCTTCATCCGAAGTTTTGGGCACAGCGGTTTGCATAATAATATCTTCGATCACATCCACTTGCCCGGCAAGGCCGGGGTTTGCTGAAATGATCAGCGCTACCAGGCCGGCAGCATGCGGGCCAGCCATGCTGGTTCCGCTTTTGTTGCCATATTCGCCATTGAGGGTACAGGAACGCACATTGCTGCCGGGAGCTACCACTTCGGGTTTCATTCGGTTGCTGCCATCGACGGTTACCGGCCCGCGGCTGCTGAACCCGGAGAGGGTGTCATTATCGCGGGTTGAGCCAATACTGAAGCTGTTGGCAAAAATTGCGGGCGGCGCCTGAACGGTTTCACAGCCTCCCCCGCCAAAATTGCCGGCAGAAACGACGACCACGATCCCGGAAAGTTTCATGTTGTCCACAGCAATTTCAAGGAGTGACCAGTTGTCGATGTTACAACCTTCCCCTTCGGAGCAGTACCAGGAGTTGTTTACCACATGTGGCGCTTTTGATGGATCGGGGTTTTCGGAATTCAAATCCGTTGGCGCCAAAAACCATTCAAAACATTCGATGTAGGTCGAAAGAGCTCCGTTGCCATCTTCCATGTTTCGGCAGGCGATCCATTTAGCTCCGGGCGCTACGCCGATCTGGTTGTCGCCGTCGCTTCCGACCATCGTTCCCATGGTGTGTGTGCCATGACTGTTGTCGTCGCAAGGCACCGGCGAACTCAAACCACATACATTCATCGAATCGCCCAGCGGACTGTATTCGTGGATGGCATCGTGCCAGTTGTAGTTGTGATCGGCATCGGCGCCGTTCCAGCCGCGGTACCTGGGCTGGATAGCCGGGTGAAACCATTCGTACCCGGTGTCGCATCCTGCCACGACCACATCCTGGCCGTTGTAGCCCATAGCCCAGACATCATCGGCGTTGATCATATCGATGCCCCATTCCAAAGCTGCGGGGCCGCGTGGGTTAGCCAGGTCTTCGTCGGGAAGCTCTTCCATTTGAAATTTTGGGTTGTCATAAATCTGTGCAACGTCGTTTCTTTCCGCCAGGGTTTTTATCAAATCCAGGTCTCCGATGACATATATGGAATTTATGATGTAAAAAGATTTGTGGGTAATCTTTCCTGCTTGCAGAAAGTTGAGGATATTTTGCTGCGAACGGTTTGCGGTTTGTTTTAAATGATTAAAAACGTGCTCCCCTTTTTCTTCTTTTGTATTCAGGTTTTTTGCGTCCGATACATCTGCCTTTTCGTGCAAAACAACCAAAAAATCAACTGCATGGCCTCTTTCGGCTTTGGCCAGCAATGAGGCGGAAACCTTTTCTTTCCAGTCGTCATTTTGGGGCAAGTCCCATGCGAGTGCTGCAAAGAGTCCGGCGATAAAGATCAAAACTGCTGTCGCTTTTTTAAACATTGTGAATTTCATTTTTTATAATAAAAATAAAGGGACAAGTAATTCCATGCCCTTTTCAACTTCTTATTTGATACCATTTAATTTTTAAATTGTTTCCGCTTGGGTAAAATAACTTTTTCGGAATGCCGGCGAAATGTCAAAATGCTTTATTCCTAAAACCAAACACATAAACCGGGAAGACGAATTTCGGCAAAATTCGTCAACCCGCTTTAAAAAATGATACGGAATGGGTAAAGGCAGCGGTTTATCGGGCGATCACTATTTTTTGTGAAGTCTGCTGTTTTCCGTCAAAGGCCTGAACGATGTAGGCGCCGTTTTCCAGATCGCCGAGTAGCAATTCACCTGTACCGCTGTTTTCTGTAGCAGCTATTACAGCGGTTTTCAACAGTTGGCCATGTATGGAAAGCACTTGTACCTTAAGCTCTTTTGTGTTTTCTGAAAACACAAAATTAAGCGGTTCGTATGCAGTGATCAGCGTGGGGTAAATATCGACAACCGATACATCAAAGCGAACAACTTCTACTGGCGAATACTCAAATTTGTCATCGAGGTCAATCTGTTTGAGCCTGTAATAATTGTTGCCTGAAAAAGGATCATTGTCGTAGAAAAGGTAGTCGGTTGTGGTGTCGCTGTTGCCACGGGCATTTACCTTTCCGATGGTTTCGAAATTCCTGCCGTCGGCGCTTCTTTGGATTTCAAAAAGTTCGCTGTTTTCTTCGGAGGCGGTGGACCATTGCAGTTTCACCCGATCCTCTTCTGCTGTTGCAGAAAAAGAGATGAGATCGACGGGGAGGGGAGCTTCAACATATTCCAGGAGGAAAAAGCCATTGTTTATATCCGAAGCGATGATATTGCCGGAAGGCAAATAAGGATATACGCCCCAGCAGCCGGGAAAACTTTGGTTATAATTTGTATTTTGATGATAGGTGTCGTAATAGCCAGCCACGGTTGGGTTCATTGGATTGGAGATGTCGAAAATCTGGACGCCATCGTGGTAATAAGAAACATATACCAGGTTATCCTTGATGAAGGGATTATGAGGGCGATTATTCTCTAGGGGGTCTAACAATGGAAATTTAAAGGATTTTATCACTTCAATATTTCCATCGTTAAGTTCCGTCATATCCACTACCCTTAAAGGCTGGCCTTGCGGCACTTCTTCCGCATAAACTAAATAATTACGATTTTCGGTAGGCCAACTGCTGTGGTTGTATCCTCCGGTTCCTACATTGGCAATATATTGTGGATTTGCAGGATCTCCTAAATACCAAACGTACAGTCCATTACCTCCATGAGAACAGTAAGCTGTATCATTATGTACGTATAGGTCATGGATGTAGTTTGCAGAAAGGTCCACTTCTGCGATCAGGGAAAGCGGGTCCAAATCCAGAATTATCATATCTTTATGTGTAGATCCAACCCTTGCTCCGGCAGTATATAACTTACCCGTAATTGAGTCTATAAAAATATTATGAGATCGGGTGAAAAAGGTAGTGTTTTGCTCTTCTAAAGTCACTACATCGGGCAAGCCACTCAAGTCGAACACCAACAGTCCTTCAGAACCCACATCGGCACAGGCGTAGGCTTTTGTCCCGTGGGTTTTGAAATCCCTCCAGGAGGAACTGCCCATATTAAGCCCTGGAGGATCATTATTTGTAAATATCTCGATCATCTCGACATTATCCGGATCGGTTACATTAAAAAAGAAAATCTTAGTTGTCGTTCCAATTATTGCATATTCGTTGCCGGCAGCATCGACATATCCCCAGCAATCATTAAAACTCTCAGCAAGGTCATAATTGTAAAGTAAATTCATATTCAGTGATTCCTGCGCAGAAATGCCGGAGAGCAGGCAGCCTATCATAAAAACAAGTACATAGCGAAGCTTTTTCATAAATTCAACAGTAATTATTCAGGTGGTCAAATAGTGTCGGTCTTCGTACTGTGGTAAATTAGCTGTGTGAATTTAATAAATTTGCTTCAATTCTAAAGAATCATTTTTCAAAATGGCGCATTTCAGACATTAGGTCTGGCTGTTTTGGACGGACATAAATTGTTTATTTTCAATATCCTAACTTGCCTCTATGAGTAAAAAAGCAATAAAACATCTATCGAATGACCTTGTTCTTAAAAATGTCATCGATACGATCCCATTGGAAATTTCAAATGAAACCAACAACGATGTTTACGGGGCTTTGATGCGCTCAATTATTTCACAGCAGTTGTCTGTCAAAGCGGCGAGGACCATTTACGGAAGGTTTCTCGATTTATTTGAAAACAACTATCCGCATCCTGAAAAGATCACAACGCTGGATGCTGAAACAATGCGCGGGGTAGGATTGTCGCGCCAGAAATCCGCTTATTTAAAAAATGTATCCGCTTTTTTTGTGGAACAAAATCTCATTGAAAAGGATTGGACTTCGGAAGCTGATGAAGAGGTACTCCGGGTTTTAACGCAGATCAAAGGTGTCGGAACCTGGACGGTGGAGATGATCCTGATGTTTACCCTCAATCGTCCGGATATCTTCCCGGTTGGTGATCTGGGCATTCAAAATGCCATGATCGGCCTTTACGGCATCGAAGCAGAAAAAAAGGAACTCAATTCCAGGATGATCGAAATTTCCAACAACTGGCGGCCTTATCGCACCTTGGCTTGCCGGTATCTCTGGGAATGGAAAGATCGTTGACCCGATTGTCTCGATTTGAAATGCAACGTTACGTCAAAAAGCTTTTTACAAGCATCTGCCTTTTTGATACGGTCATAATTAAACTTAAACCAACTGTACTATTTTTTTAATTTTGTTTCAAATGCAGTTTTTAATGAAAATTTTGAAAAGCCCTGTTATATTTTTTTTCATCATCATTTTTTTCGCGGGATGTTCCTCTGAGGTGCGGGAAAGGTTCACTCCCACTCCCAATGCTATCGGTAAGGTAAACGAGATCATCGTCATTGCCGATCAGTCGGTTTGGGAAGGGCCGGTAGGCGATACGCTTGAATATTTTTTGGGGTCGGCATACCTGATCTTGCCACAACCGGAACCACTGTTCGATCTGCGGCATTTTACACCGAACGAAATCAGCGAAGTACCTGTCCGAAAAAACTTCCGCACTTACCTCATCATTGGCAATCTCAACAATCAAACTTCTGAAACCAGTGACATGATCCGACAGGATCTGGGCGCAGAGAAGGCTGATCGCGCTAAAGGAGATAAGAGTTTTAATATTTCTATCGGGAAGGACAAATGGGCTGCTCCCCAATTGCTGATCTACCAGTTTGGCTACAGCGACGATGATCTGATCGCGAATATTAAAAAGAACTTCCTGGCTATTGCCCAGCGGGTTCAGGAGCACGATGAACCGTTTATCCGTGCGAATATTTTCCAGGCCGGTTCCAATCGCCAGATGAATAGAAAAGTAAAAGAAACTTTCAACCTGGAGATGAATATTCCATCCGACTATTTCCAGGCGATGCACGATTCCGTTGAAAATGTTATCTGGCTGAGAAAAGAAACGGATTTCCTGAGTAGTAACATTTTAATCCATAAACTGAAATACTCCGACCAAAACCAACTGAGCAAAACAGGAATCAAGGAAATCCGGAACAAGCTGGGAAAATATGTGAGCACTGAGATCGAAAATACTTTTATGGTGGTCAATGATGAAGACCTGCCTATGTTTATAAAAAACATGCAGATCGGCAACCACTATGCCGTTGAAGCGCGTGGAATATGGGAAATTGAAAATGATTTTATGGGCGGTCCTTTTATCAGCTACACGATCCTCAATGCCGAAACCAATGAGTTGCTCCATTTAGACGGCTTTGTGCATGCACCCGGAAAAGAAAAACGCGATTATATCCAACAGCTTGAAAAGATACTGGCAGCAGTCAAATTGTGAAGTTGTTGAAATTTAGTTGTTGTTTTAAAATGTGATCAGGGCTTTTTTCTTGATCACATTTTTTATTTTTACCTGAAAAGAAGGGATCAGCTATGATTTTCAAACTGAACAAGTATCAACCGCTGGACAAACAAACTGATGAGCAACTGATCGCCGCGTACAAAACCACCGGCAAATCTGCTCTGGCCGGAGAGCTTTTCAACCGTTATGCCCATCTCGTGTACGGTGTTTGTTTGAAATATATCAAAGATAAAGAAGATTGCCGAGACATGACGATGGTGATCTTCGAAAAAATGCTCGCCCACCTGCATGATACCGAAATCCTCGTTTTTAAAAAATGGCTGTTTACCATCTCCAAAAACGAATGTTTATCTTTTTTGCGACAGCAACGAAATAAAGTCGATCCGATCGATGATTGGCAGGAATTTGAAAAAAAGTCGAAAATTTTTATGGAAAATGAAGACTTCTCGCGTCATGTTGTTGAACAACCTGACGAAAAAAAATTACGGGATGCCCTGACAAAACTCAAACCCGATCAGCAGCGGTGTATGGAATTGTTTTTTTATAAAAACATGAGCTACAAAGAAATTGAACAAAAAACGGAATACTCTGCCTTGCAGGTAAAGAGTTTTTTGCAAAATGGAAAACGGAATTTAAAACTGATCCTGGAGTCGGAAGGATTTCCGCAAAGCCAGTAAAGATAACCATGAGCTAAAAGTTATAGGTTAAAAGTTATGAGACCGCACCCATAACCCCTAACCCCTAAACAGTGTATGCAAAATAAAAAAATGATTTTTCAGCCCACTGAATGTTTGAGCAGGGAGCAAATCGAGGGTTATTTAAAAAATGAACTGGATGATGATTCCCGCTTCAATGTGGAAAATCACTTGCTGGATTGTCCGCTCTGCGCCGAAGCCGTAGAGGGATTTTCTGATAATTATAACTTTAATAAAAACAAAGATTTGGAGATGTTAGCAAATGACGTGCAGGCAAAATTTTCAGGACTTAAACGCAATCCCGTATTGACGCTAC
This sequence comes from uncultured Saprospiraceae bacterium, assembly GCA_964551455.1. Lineage (GTDB taxonomy): Bacteria > Bacteroidota > Bacteroidia > Chitinophagales > Saprospiraceae > JAHDHW01. Next base: position 12,058 of record CAZKDA010000049.1, on the reverse strand, counting down.
GGACATGGAACAGGATCGCTGCGACCTTGCTTTTTGCGTTGATCTCTACTGCTGTGTATTTTTACTGGCAGTCACAAAAAGCAGAATCCGATTTTATGGTTCGGTTGCGATCATCCAACGAGATCCTGGAAAATGTAAGGGGTGCAGACGCTTTCCCTGCCGAAAGCAAACACCTGGAGGGAATCGAATATTTCAGGGCAGCGCAGTATTTGGAAAGCATGCTTTTTTTCGAGCAACTGCTGGAATCCGAGCCGGAAGATGATACCGCCCATTTTTATTCGGGTCTGGCTGCTTTGAATTTGGGCGAAACTTACAAAGCTATCGAATACCTGACTTACGCCCGGCTCAACAGCGATCCGTATTACGAAGCTGCAACATGGAACCTCATCCTGGCAAATCTGAGCCTCAACAACAAAAATGAAGCAAAAGCCCTGATCGCTGACCTGCTGAAAATCGAAGGCGGATTTTATTCGGCAAAAGCTGAAGAGTTATTGAAAGAGCTGGATAAAAAATAAGCGCCGCTTCATACGAAACGGCGCTCAATAGGCTTAGAAGTTATTTTACTTTTTAAGATAATCGATGCTTTTGCTGATGAATGCGGTCAGGTCAGCGCCTTTCAACATCCCCTGGTTGAGCAGCGCCAGGTTGTACAAATGTTTTACAAACTCTTCTTTTTTCTCTTCGCTTTTCATCTTCACGAGTTTTTCGGCGACGAGTGGATGGTTTGCGTTCACAACGATATTAAATGTTTCGGGAAAACCATCCATTTGCATACCTTGTAAGGCCTGCATTTCTTTCATTCGCCGCATGAATTCGGGTTTGGTGATGAGTACCGGCTGATCGGTCGGAGAGAGTGGTTTGAGTATGACGGTGGCTCCGGCCTGGTTGATCTTTGATTCAAATAATTGTTTGATCTTTTCCTCTTCTTTTTCGCTGAGTACGGATTCCGTTTTTTCATCTTTCTGTACCAGGTTGGCCGGAACATCGGAATCCACCCTGACGAAAGTTACGTCGCCCAACTTGTATTCGAGGTGCTGCATGAAATGCGTGTCTATGATGGTGTCCATTTCCAGTACATCATAACCCGCGTTTTTTACAGAGTCGATGAAACTGTGGTGTTCCGCCGGATTATTGGTGTAGATCAAAATCAGCTTATCATGCTTATCGGTTTGGTTGTCTTTGACCTTTGCTTTGTAGTCCTCAATGGTAAAAAACTCGCCTTCGGTATTTTTTAGCAATCCAAATTTCAGGGCTTTTTCATGGAATTTTTCGTCGGAGAGCATTCCGTATTTAACAAATACGCCGAGGTCTTTCCATTTGGATTCAAATTCTTTCCGGTCTTTTTTGAACAACTCGCTGAGCTTTTCCGCTACTTTTTTGGTGATGTAACCGGTGATCTTTTTTACGTTTTGATCGCTTTGCAAAGCACTTCTGGAAACATTGAGCGGGATATCCGGCGAATCGATCACGCCGTGTAACAAGGTTAAGAATTCGGGGACGATCTCCTTGACTTCATCGGTTACATAAACCTGGTTGCTGTATAATTGGATCTTGTTTTTCTGAATTTCCAAACTATTGCCCAATTTTGGAAAATACAAAATCCCGGTCAAATTGAACGGAAAATCTATATTCAAATGAATCCAAAACATCGGCGGAGCGCTGAAAGGATATAGTTCATTATAAAAACTTTTGTAATCCTCAGGCTTTAATTCAGCGGGTTGTTTTTTCCATGCGGGATGGATGTTGTTGATAATATTATCAACTTCAATTTCTTTTGATTTTTTATCTTCTCCTTCTCCCTCATAAATCGTTTCTTTTTTAGTTCCGAATTTGATCGGCACGGGCAGGAATTTGCAATATTTGTCGAGCAATCCCTGTATTCTGCTTTCGCTGAGAAATTCTTTGGCATCGTCGCTGACATGTAAAACAATGTCGGTTCCTCTTTCCTTTTTGTTATTTTCTTCCAGGGTATAATCCGGGCTTCCGACACAAGTCCACGTGGCTCCTTTTGCGCTTTTTTTGTACGATTTTGTATTTACCTCCACTTTGCCGGCAACCATGAAGGCAGAATAAAAACCTAATCCGAAGTGGCCGATTATCCCGCTTTCGTTTTTGTATTTGTCCAAAAATTCCTGAGCGCTGGAAAATGCTACCTGGTTGAGGTATTTCTGAACTTCCTCCGAGGTCATTCCGATACCCTTATCCCTGATGGTTATCGTTTTGTTTTTTTCGTCGAGGATCACCTCGATGGTAGTGTCTCCGACTTCTCCTTTGAATACTCCTTTCGAAGCCAATGTTTTCAGTTTAGAAGTGGCATCGACGGCATTGGATATTAATTCGCGGAGGAAGATCTCCTGGTCCGAATAAAGAAATTTTTTAATGATCGGAAAAATATTTTCCGTTTGAACAGATATTTGTCCCTTTTGCATATTTCTTGTTTTTTGTTTACAAAATTTTCAACTCCATCGGTTATGACTGGTCAAACGATATGCCATCGGCTTATAGCTGACAAATTGGCGCAAAACCATACAATTATTGACTTTTGCGAGGGTGAAATCGGCAGTTTTTCAAGACTGGTTGGAATGATCGGATCAGGGTTTGCCTGTCACAAGCAAAAGTTATCAACGAATAAATGAACTTGATTGTGGCTCCATTCTTGTTTTTTGGTGATGAAAGTTTGTTAACCTTTCAATTAAAGAAATGGACAAAATAAAAGGAACCCAAATCAAAAACCTGATCACAAAATTCTTTTATAAAGACAACCACTTGTGCTTTCAGATATTGATCCACCACGAAGATGATAAAATGATCGTTTACAATGAATACACTGACTATTCATTGTATAAAACCGAGTACAATAAATTGCTTGAAATCAAGGCTCAAAGCACTGTTGTTGATCTGCCCAAAACCGGCGCTCAATCAACGAATGCGAGTTTTGCTTAATGGCACAGTTGTTGGTTTTATGAGAACAGAATTTGAGGAAATGTTAGAAGTGAGTGAAGGCAGAATTCAATCTCTGAAAACTTCGGCTAACCTTTTTAATATTCACCACCTCCCCTTTTTTATTGTTGTTGATTATTGTTTACAAGCCTGTATGGCTTTTGAAAAATATTGAAGGATATAAGGCCAGCAGTGGCTTTATAAAGGGTGAGTGAGGCCAGCTCATTGGGGGGTAAGCTGGCCTCATCAACTCACCTGAAACTCAACCTTTTGAAAATCTTTATTCTTTGCATTTACTCCCCTCAGTAACCTCCCATCGGCAAATGTTCGTGTGATTTGAAACAGAGGAAATTTTGCAAAGAGCTTTAAGGTCAGAAGTGGCCTTAAATACGGTGAGTGAGGCCAGCTCATTGGGGGGTAAGCTGGCCTCATCAACTCACCTGAAA